>CAZXTT010000180.1:0-2875 GCA_964643775.1 uncultured Rhizobiaceae bacterium
TCATATTGGAATCCGGAACAGCCGCCGCCCTGCACGGCCAGCCGCAGGGCCGTCATTCCCGGTTCGCCGGCGAGAATCTCCCGGATGCGTTTCGCCGCCGCCGTGGAGATGGTTATATTGGTGCCCATGGAACCGATTCCCTGTCCTGAAATGATGCTCTCGCCGCTATGTTGGCCCGCGGGCCTCCGCTGTCAAGCGCCATCGGCGGCCGCTTCCGGGGCGCGGGAGGAACGCCCATGAACGAACGCGCCGCCATTGCCTGCGATCCCTCCCATAGCCGCGGCCGCCTGCATCCGGAGGAGGCGGAAAACATCCGCAGCCCCTTTCAGCGCGACCGCGACCGCATCATCCATTGCAGCGCCTTCCGCCGCCTCAAGCACAAGACGCAGGTCTTCGTCGCCAACGAGGGCGATCACTACCGCACCCGCCTCACCCATTCGCTGGAGGTGGCCCAGATCGCCCGCACCCTGGCGCGCGCCCTGGGGCTCGACGAGGATCTCACCGAGGCCCTGGCGCTGGCCCATGATCTCGGTCATACCCCCTTCGGCCATGCCGGCGAGCAGGCGCTCGATGAGTGCATGAAGGATTACGGCGGCTTCGACCACAATGCCCAGACGCTGCGCATAGTGACCTCGCTGGAGCGCCGCTATGCCGCCTTCGACGGGCTCAACCTGACGTGGGAGACGCTGGAGGGGCTGGTCAAGCACAACGGCCCGCTGACCGACGAACGGGGCAGGCCGGTGGGCAGGTATGGCGATAAGGGGCTGCCGCTGGCGGTGCGCCAATACGTGCGCAGCCATGACCTGGAGCTGCATTCATGGCCCTCGGCGGAGGCCCAGGTGGCGGCCCTGGCCGACGACATAGCCTACAACGCCCACGACGTGGACGACGGCCTGCGCGCCGGGCTGTTCGACGTAATAGACCTTGGCGACCTGCCGCTCGCCGGTCCGGCGCTGGCCGACGCCCTTAAGCTGGGCGGCGGGCTGGAGCGCGGCCGGCTGGTTCACGAAATGGTGCGGCGCATGATCTCCGCCATGGTGCGCGACGTGCTGGCTCGCACGCGGCGCAACATAGGGAAGACGGGGATCAAGGACGCCGCCGGGGTGCGCTCGCTGGGCCGCCCGCTGGTGGAATTCTCCGCCCAGATGAACGAGGACATGCGCGTCCTGCAACTGTTCCTCAAGCGCAACATGTATGAACACCCCAGGGTGCGCGATGTCATGGGCCGCGCCCGGCGCATATTGCGCGACCTGTTCCTTGCCTACATGGAAGACCCCGCCCTGCTGCCCGGCGAATGGCGCGATGGGGCCATCCCAGCCGGCGAGGCGGCGCAGGCCCGCCAGGTGTGTGATTTCATAGCCGGGATGACCGACCAATACGCCATCATGCAGCACCGCAAGTTGTTTGACCTTTATCCGCTTTTCCGATAGGCGGTGTATTCCGTTTCGCATTATCGATGGGCATATCCCATGAACATTTTTCACCACGTCCGGAACAAGGTGGAGGCGGCGCTCACCCACCTCGTGGAGCAGGGCGTCCTGCCCGCCGGCGGCGACTTTTCGCGCATATCGGTGGAGCCGCCGCGCGACGCCTCTCATGGCGACGTGACCACCAATGCCGCCATGGTGCTGGCCAAACAGGCCGCCATGCCGCCGCGCGAGCTGGCCGGGAAGATAATCGAACTGCTGGCCGCCGACGATGACCTGTCGCGGGTGGAGATGGCCGGGCCCGGCTTCATCAACATGCGCCTCGACGATGCCTTCTGGCCGCGCCTGCTGTCCTCCATAATGGAGCAGGGCGATCTTTACGGCCGCTCCTCCATGGGGCAGGGCAGGAAGGTCAACGTCGAATACGTCTCGGCCAACCCGACCGGGCCGCTGCATGTCGGCCATTGCCGCGGCGCCGTCTTCGGCGACGCCCTGGCCGCGCTGCTGGAGGAAACCGGCCACGAGGTGACGCGCGAATACTACATCAACGACGCCGGCGCCCAGGTGGATGTCCTGGCCCGCTCCGCCTACCTGCGTTACCGGCAGGCGCTGGGCGAGGACATCGGCGAGATACCGCAGGGGCTCTATCCCGGCGACTACCTGATCCCGGTGGGTAAGGCGCTGGCCGAAAAGCACGGCGATGCCCTGAAGGAAATGCCCGAGGAGCAATGGCTGCCGCTGGTGCGCGATTTCGCCATCGAGGCCATGATGGAGACGATCCGCGACGACCTGGCGGCGCTCAACATCACCCACGAGGTGTTCTTTTCCGAGCGCACCTTGCACGAAAGCGGCCTCATCGCCGAAACCATAGCCGAGCTGCGGGATCGCGGGCTGGTCTACGAGGGCCGCCTGCCGCCGCCCAAGGGCAAGCCGCCGGAGGACTGGGAAGAGCGCGAGCAATTGCTCTTCCGCGCCTCCGATTTCGGCGACGACATCGACCGCCCGCTGGTCAAGTCCGACGGTTCCTACACCTATTTCGCCGCCGACGTGGCCTATATCCGCGACAAGCTGGGGCGCGGCTACGAGGAGCTGGTCTACGTGCTGGGGGCCGATCACGGCGGCTACGTCAAGCGCCTGCAGGCGGTCAACAAGGCGTTGTCACGGGGCAGGGCGCAACTGATCGCCCGCCTGTGCCAGCTGGTCAGGCTGTTCCGCGGCGGCCAGCCGGTGAAGATGTCCAAGCGCGCCGGCTCCTTCATCACCCTGCGCGACGTGGTCGACGAGGTGGGCCCCGATGTCACCCGCTTCATGATGCTCACCCGCAAGAACGACGCGCCGCTCGATTTCGATTTCGACAAGGTCACCGAGCAATCGCGCGACAACCCGGTGTTCTACGTGCAATACGCCCACGCCCGCATCTGCTCGGTGCTGCGCAACGCCCGCGAGGA
>CAZXTT010000181.1:0-8994 GCA_964643775.1 uncultured Rhizobiaceae bacterium
GCCGTGGCCTCGGCCTTGCCTTCCTCGGCCAGAACCTTGGTGATCGCCGCCGTCAGCGTCGTCTTGCCGTGGTCAACGTGACCGATGGTGCCGATGTTCACATGCGGCTTCGTGCGTTCAAACTTTTCCTTGGCCATTTTCTCGTCTCCGTATTCTCAAGCCTTGGCTTGTCCTTGTTGCGTCGCAACGCCTCAGGCGCTGGCGATAATTTCGTCCGCCACGTTCTTCGGCACCGGCGCGTAGTGATCGAAGATCATGGTGAAGTTGGCGCGCCCCTGTGACGAGGAGCGCAGGTTGTCCACGTAACCGAACATGTTGGCCAGCGGCACCATGGCGGTGATCACCGTGGCGTTGCCGCGCATGTCGGTGCCCAGTATCTGGCCGCGCCGCGAGTTCAGGTCGCCGATGATCGAGCCCTGGTATTCCTCCGGGGTGGTCACCTCCACCTTCATGATCGGCTCCAGCAGCTGCGCCCCGGCCTTGCTCAGCGCCTCGCGCATGGCCATGCGGCCCGCGATCTCGAAGGCCACCGCCGAGGAGTCAACCTCGTGGTAGGCGCCGTCGGTCAGGGTCGCCTTGACATCGACCACCGGGAAACCGGCCAGCACGCCAGCGCCCATCACCGACTGGATGCCCTTGTCCACCGCCGGGATGAATTCCTTGGGCACGTTGCCGCCCACCACGGTGCTCTCGAACTCGTAGCCCTCGCCCGCCTCGTTGGGCTCCACCGTCAGCTTGACGCGCGCGAACTGGCCCGAACCGCCGGTCTGCTTCTTGTGGGTGTAATCCACTTCGGCGGTTTTGGTGATGGTCTCGCGGTAGGCCACCTGCGGCGCGCCCACCTGCACCTCGATGTTGTGCGGCGGCCGCGACAGGATGTCCACCTTGATGTCCAGGTGCAGCTCGCCCATGCCGGCGATGATGGTCTGCCCCGATTCCTCGTCGGTGTAGACGCGGAAGGAAGGATCTTCCTTGGCCATCTTCTGCAGGGCGATGGACAGCTTCTCCTGGTCCGCCTTGCTGGCCGGCTCGATGGCCTTCTCGATCACCGGCTCGGGGAATTCCATCTTCTCCAGCACCACCGGCTTCGACACGTCGCACAGGGTGTCGCCGGTGTGGGTGTTCTTCAGGCCCACCAGCGCCACGATGTCGCCCGCGTAGGCCTCGTCCAGCTCCTCGCGGTCGTCGGCGTGCATCAGCACCATGCGCCCCACCCGCTCGGTCTTGCCGGTGGTGGTGTTGAGCACCGTGGTGCCCTTCTTCACCTTGCCGGAATAGATGCGCACGAAGGACAGCGTGCCGTAGGGATCGTCCATGATCTTGAAGGCCAGCATGGCCAGCGGCTCGTTGTCGTCGGACCTGCGCTCCACTTCCTCGCCGGTCTTGTAGTCGGTGCCCTTGATCGGCGGCACGTCCACCGGCGACGGCAGGTAGGCGACCACCGCGTCGAGCAGCGGCTGCACGCCCTTGTTCTTGAACGCCGAGCCGCACAGCACGGGGAAGAAATCGTTGCCGATGGTGCCCTTGCGCAGCAGCTCGTGGATCTTCTCTTCCGTGATCTCCTCGCCCGACAGGTAGGCGTCCATGGCCTCCTCGTCCAGCTCGACCACGTTCTCGATCATCTCCATGCGCGCCGCTTCCGCCGCCTCCATCATGTCGGCGGGGATGTCCTCCTCGTGGAAGGAAGCGCCCAGGGTATCGTCGTCCCAGACGATGGCCTTCATCTTGATCAGGTCGACGACGCCGGCGAAGCTGTCCTCGGCCCCGATCGGCAGCTGGATGGGCACCGGCTTGGCGCCCAGGCGCTCCTTGATGTCCGACACGCAGCGGTCGAAGTCGGCGCCAATCTTGTCCATCTTGTTGGCGAACACGATGCGCGGCACGCCATACTTGTCGCCCTGCCGCCACACCGTCTCGGTCTGCGGCTCCACGCCGGCGTTGGCGTCGAGCACCGTGACCGCGCCGTCAAGCACGCGCAAGCTGCGCTCCACCTCGATGGTGAAGTCCACGTGGCCGGGGGTGTCGATGATGTTCAGCCGCTTGCCCTCCCAGCTGGTGGAAGTGGCCGCCGACTGAATGGTGATGCCGCGCTCCTGCTCCTGCTCCATGAAGTCCATGGTCGCGGCGCCGTCATGCACCTCGCCGATCTTGTGGCTCTTGCCGGTGTAATAGAGGATACGCTCGGTCACCGTCGTCTTGCCCGCGTCGATGTGGGCCATGATGCCGAAGTTGCGGTAATCCTCGATTTTGTAAGTACGGGGCATCGTTTTCAGCTTTCCGAATTCTCTTGTTCTTGTCGCGCCATTACCAGCGGTAATGCGAGAACGCCCTGTTGGCCTCGGCCATGCGGTGGGTGTCCTCGCGCTTCTTGACCGCCGCGCCGCGGTTGCTGGCCGCGTCCATCAGCTCGCCGGAGAGGCGCTCCACCATGGTGTTCTCGTTGCGCCCGCGAGCCGCGGCGATCATCCAGCGGATGGCCAGCGCCTGCCTGCGGTCGGGGCGCACCTCCACCGGCACCTGGTAGGTGGCGCCGCCGACGCGGCGGGAACGCACCTCCACCTGCGGCATGACGTTCTCCAGCGCCTGGTGGAAAACCGCCACCGGATCGGACTTCATCTTGCTCTCGATGCGGTCCAGCGCGCCATAGACGATGCGCTCGGCGACCGACTTCTTGCCATCGACCATCAGGCAGTTCATGAACTTGGACAGCACCACGTCCCCGAACTTGGGATCGGGGTTGATTTCGCGTTTTTCAGCGCGGTGACGGCGTGACATTGCTTCTCTTCCTGCTTCGACTGGTGAGCGTTACTTGGGGCGCTTGGCGCCATACTTGGAGCGCCGCTGCCGGCGGCCGTCCACGCCTTGCGTATCCAGCACGCCGCGGATGATGTGATAGCGCACGCCGGGAAGGTCCTTCACGCGCCCGCCGCGGATCATCACCACGGAGTGCTCCTGAAGATTGTGGCCCTCGCCGGGGATGTAGCTGGTCACCTCGAACCCGTTGGTCAGGCGCACGCGCGCCACCTTGCGCAGCGCCGAGTTGGGCTTCTTGGGCGTCGTCGTGTAGACGCGGGTGCACACGCCACGCTTCTGCGGACAGGCCTGAAGCGCCGGCACCTTCTTGCGCTTGCGCACCGCCTTGCGCGGCTTGCGGATGAGCTGGTTGATCGTCGGCATCTGCGGTTCCAACCCTTTGCCAAAAATTCCTTCGGGCCGCATGAATAGCGCCTGTGCCCGATTCATCCGGCGCAAGCGCAAAAAACGAAACGCCCGGGCAAGCGGCCCCGCCAGTGCCCGGAAGTTACAAGAATCAGAGGACCTCACATGGTCATCCCGGAAGGGGACAGGCCACATGAGGTCTTGGCCTTGAATCTCGTTTCTTTTGTCCGTCGGCAGCGTTCAGGCAACAAAAGTGCATCCACCTGCAGCCTGCCTCGCTCAGGACGCGCTACCAATAACGTCCCCCCTGCCCCGCGTCAACCCCGAAAATACCAGCGGTTTCCCATTTTTCCGGCGGCATGGTTATCCGCCCTCCCCGGCCCTCCCGCCGGACATGAAAAAGGCGGAGAAAGCATGCGCCGCTCCGCCCTTCATGTATAAACCGCGGCCCGTCCCGGCGCACGCACGCCTGCGCTCTTCATGCCTGCCTCATGGCATACCTCATGACATAATGGAGCGGCCCGCCATCCAGCCCCTTAAGGCCGGTATGCCTCTTACAGCCACTTCCTGGCCATGTTGGCGATACCGTCGATGCCGCCCAGCGAATCCAGCAGCGAACCGCCGGAACTGCTCTGGTCAACCAGGCTGGGCAGCACGTCCGTCAGTTTCTCGGCCAGTGATTCCTCGTCCTCGCCCAGCTCCGCGGCCGCCTGTTGCAGCTTGTCCGAACCGAACAGCTCCTTCACCTGGTCGGTTGAGATGGGCATGTTGTCGCCATCGCCCAGCCATGACCTGGCCAGCTCGGTTAAGCTGTCGGAGGTTTCGGAGCCAGTCATGCGCTCCACCAGCCCGGCGATATTCAAGCCCCCCTCGGAGCCGCCGCCGAGCAGCCCGGAGAGCACGTTGCCCACCGCGTCGCCGTTCGCCTCGCCACCAAGCTTGTTGGCCAGCAGCGACATGCCGAGTTTCATAAGATCCATGGTTTGGCCTCCCATCAAGTAAAAGTTGCGCGCCGCCACATTACCGAATCCGCGCGCAGGGGCAAATGAAAACCCCTCCCGCGCGGGGAGGGGCGAATTCGTGGTCCGGGTCTATTCGACGACGATGCGCGGCATGGCCCGCCCGCCGGTGTCGCCGCTCTTCAGCTTCGCCCAGATGTTCTCGGCCATCTGGCGGTAGGCCTTGGAATGCGGGCTGTCCGGCTCGCTGGCCACGATCGGGCGGCCCGAATCGGAGCGCTCGCGCAAGTCCGGGTCGAGCGGGATCTCGCCGAGGAACGGCACGCCCATCTTCTCCGCCTCCTGGCGCGCTCCGCCGTGGCCGAAGATCTCGTGGCGGGTGTCGCAGTTGGGGCAGATGAAATAGCTCATGTTCTCGACGATGCCGAGAATGGGCACGTTGACCCGCTTGAACATGTTCAGCCCCTTGCGCGCGTCGATCAGCGCCAGGTCCTGCGGCGTGGAAACGATCACCGCCCCGGAAAGCGGCACCTGCTGGGCCATGGTCAGTTGCGCGTCGCCGGTGCCCGGCGGCATGTCCACCACCATGACGTCCAGGTCGCCCCAGTTGATCTCGTGCATCATCTGCTGCAGCGCCGACATGACCATCGGCCCGCGCCAGATGACCGGCGTCGCCTCGTCCACCACGAAACCTATGGACATGGCCTTCAGCCCGTAGGCCTCCAGCGCCTTGAGCTTCTCCGGGTTCTCCGGGTCGGGCTCCGGCTCCTGGTGCAGGCCCAGCAGCTTGGGCAGCGACGGGCCGTAGATGTCGGCGTCGAGAATGCCTACCTTGAGCCCCAGCGAGGCCAGCCCCAGGGCCAGGTTGATCGACGTGGTGGACTTGCCCACCCCGCCCTTGCCGGAGGCCACGGCGATGATGTGGGAGACGCCGGGAATGCCGGGAGCCTGCGAGGCGGTGGGCTGCTGCGGCTTCCTGCCCCGCTCGCCGCCCTCGCCGGGCTTCTTCTCGGCGGTCAGCGCCACCATCACCTTGTCCACCCCCTCAAGGGAGGAAACCGCCTCTTCCGCCGCCTTGCGCACCGGCTCGAAGGCCTGCGCCTGATCGGGATCTACCTGCAGGGCGAACATGACATTGCTGCCCGCGATGACGATTTCCGACACCATGCCGGCGGAAACGATATCCACCTCGCCACCGGGAGCCATGACGCCCTTCAGCGCCTCGGTGATCTTTTCCTTGCTGATTTCAGACATTTTCTTCGCTTGTCTCTTTATGAATATGGATACTGGATGTTCTCATGAGGGAGAAACCGGGGGGAAGAAACAGGACGCACGCACCGCCCCTTGCGCTCCCCGCGCCACTTCGCGCACTGCATTAGCACAGCACCGCCGGGTTCCGTAAGGTTTTTTCAGCCATCATGAATCCGCATGGGGGAATATCCCGGCAAGTCAGGCCGTGCGCTCCAGCGGCATCGGCCAGCGCCCGCCCAGCTCGTGGGTGATGTCGGCCGCCGCCTCGCTCACCAGCGCCCCCAGTTGCGCCATGCGCCGCGAGGTGATGCGCGCCGCCGGGCCGGAAACCGATATGCCGGCCGCCGGTTCGGCATGCTCGTCGAAAATCACCGAGGCCACGCAGCGCATGCCAACGGCCGTTTCCTCGTCGTCCAGCGCGTAGCCGCGCGCCCGCACCGCCGCCAGCTCGCGGCGCAGTTCGCCCTCCGAGGTAATGGTGTTGGCGGTCAGCGCCCGCGGATCCCAGCAACTGAAGATCTTGTCCACCGTCTCGGCGGAAGAAAAGGCCAGCAGCGCCTTGCCGATGCCGGAGGCATGCACATAGGCGCGCCCGCCCGGCCCGGCGATGGCGCGCATCATCTTGCGCGTCTCCACCTGCGCCAGGTAGATCACCTCGCAGCGGTCGAGCACGCCGAGGTTCACCGTCTCGCCGGTGGTGTTCATCAGCCGCCGCATGACCGGCCGCGCTATCTGGATCATGTCGCGCGAGCGCACGAAGGTGGAGCCCACCTGGAAGGCCTGCACGCCGATCATCCACGTCGAGCGCTCGTTGTCGAAACGCACGTAGCGCTCGTTCTGCAAGGTGGTGAGCAGCCGGTGGGCGGTGGAATTGGGCAGCCCCACCTGGCGCGCCAGCTCCGAAAGCGACAGTCCCTGCGGATGATACGACAGGGCGTTCAACAGCTTCAGCGCGCGGGACAGCGACTGCACCTGCCCGGAGGAACGCAATGCCTCCTTGGAAGGAACGCGCACGTCCTGACGCCGCACGCCGCAGGGGGTAAGGGGAGCCTTTTCCATCAACATGGCCTTGAATCCTCGAATATGAACCAGCATCCGGCCCGGCCGGACACCCTCCCGCCCCACCACTCGCCGGGATGGCATGTTGTGATACGGGATCATTTCCGACCTTTTTACTCGGACTTTTTGGAATGAGTCAAGAGTGCAATTGCCGGCATGGAGATATTTTCACCAGGGTTCCCGCCGGGGAGACTCCGTCAGGCCCCCTCCAGTCCCCCGGTGGGGCCGCCGCCCGCCCGCCTCATGCGCCAGCTTCCCCCCCGCGGGCAATTGCTCTATACATGCCCCGACAAGCCCTCGCCGGGGCTGATTTTGCGAGCATCAACAGCGAGGAACATCCATGGCGAAGATAAAGGTGGCCAACCCGGTGGTCGAACTCGACGGCGACGAGATGACCCGCATCATCTGGCACAAGATACGCGAACAGCTCATCCTGCCCTACGTGGACGTCAACCTGCTCTATTTCGACCTGTCGATACAGAACCGCGACGCCACCGACGACCAGGTGACCGTGGAGGCCGCCTACGCCATCAAGGAGCATGGCGTAGGCGTCAAGTGCGCCACCATCACCCCCGACGAGGCGCGGGTGAAGGAATTCGGCCTCAAGAAGATGTGGCGCTCGCCCAACGGCACCATCCGCAACATACTGGGCGGCGTCGTCTTCCGCGCCCCCATCGTGTGCAACAACATCCCGCGCCTGGTGCCCGGCTGGACGAAACCGATAGTCATCGGCCGCCATGCCTATGGCGACCAGTATCGCGCCCAGGATTTCACCGTCCCCGGCCCCGGCAAGCTGAAGATCGTCTTCCAGGGCGAGGACGGCCAGACCATGGAGCGCGACATTCACGATTTCGCGGAGGACGACAACGGCGGCGTGGCGCTGGGCATGTTCAACACCGACAAGTCGATATACGATTTCGCCCGCGCCTGCTTCAACTACGCCCTCGACCTGAAGTGGCCGCTCTACATGTCCACCAAGAACACCATTCTCAAGGCCTATGACGGGCGCTTCAAGGACATCTTCCAGGAAGTCTACGAGAACGAGTTCAAGGAGGCCTTCGACGAACACGGCCTGACCTACGAACACCGCCTGATAGACGACATGGTGGCCTGCGCCCTGAAATGGTCGGGCGGCTTCGTCTGGGCCTGCAAGAACTACGACGGCGACGTGCAGTCGGACATAGTGGCCCAGGGCTTTGGCTCGCTGGGGCTCATGACCTCGCAACTGCTCACCCCCGACGGCAAGGTAATGGAGGCGGAAGCCGCCCACGGCACCGTCACCCGCCATTACCGCCTCCACCAGCAGGGCAAGGAAACCTCCACCAACTCCACCGCCTCCATCTTCGCATGGACGCGCGGGCTGGCCCACCGCGGCAAGCTGGACGGCAACGAGGAGCTGATGAACTTCGCCCACACGCTGGAAAAGGTGGTCATCGACACCATCGAATCCGGCTTCATGACCAAGGATCTGGCCATCCTCATCGGCCCCGACCAGAAATGGCTGACCACCTGGGGCTTCCTCGACAAGATCGACGAGAACCTGCAAAAGGCCATGGGCTGACAATACCACCCGGAGGCGGCCGCCCCCCGGCAAGCAAACGGAGAACCCGCCAAGGCAAACCCCCGGATCCCACCCGGAGGCGGCCGGCGCCCTCCCCGGCAGGCGGGCAGGGAATTTGTTTACCTTGCCCCGTTACACTTGCCGGCATGTTGCGTTTTGGCCGCCGACAGGAGCCCCCATGTCCACCAAAGGCTGGTTATCGCCCGTTCTTCACAGTCTGAGGCATCCATCCGACCCCGGCCCGCTGTGGCTGTTCCCACATCCGCTGGCCTGGCTGGCGACCATCGCCATCATCGCCGTGGACGGCCTGTGGCTGCTTGTTTCGGACATGCGGATCATCAATGCCGGCAAGGCCATCACCGGCGTTCCCGTGCTGCTGCTCGTCATGGTCCTGCTGGTTTCGGCCATTGGCGGGCGGCGGATGGTCATCGCCTCGCTGATGGCCTTCATGATAATAAACCTGTTCGGGCAGTCGGGGCGCGTTCTCAATTATCTCGGGGTTGGCCTCGGCCTGCCCCTGCGGGATGCCGCCCTCGCCTCCATGGATGCCTGGCTGGGCTTCGACTGGCTGGCTTACGTAAAGTTCGTCAACGGCCACGAGCTGGTGCGGCAGGTGCTCCGCAGGGCCTATGAATTCAGCGCCCTGCCCATTGCCGCCATGTGGCTTGCCGCCACCGGCAGGATGGAGCGCCTGCGCGCCTTCACCCTGATGTTCATCATCACCGCCACCACCACGATCATCATCGGCTCGCTGTTGCCTGCGCTGTCGGCCTTCACCCAATACAATCCGGGGCCGGAGACAATCGGAAACCTGCCGCAAGACGCCGGGCGCAAATTCGTCGCCCATGCCGCCGGGTTCAATTCCGGCGAGATGAGGGTCATCGACATGACCAGGATGATGGGCATAGTGGCGCTGCCCAGCTTCCACACCATAATGGCGCTCATCGCGCCCTGGAGCCTGCGCGGCACCTTGCTGTTCTGGCCCTCGGCGCTGCTGGCGGCGCT
>CAZXTT010000182.1:0-5253 GCA_964643775.1 uncultured Rhizobiaceae bacterium
GTCCACGCCCATTCAGCAGGCGCAAGCCGCCACTCCGGGAGGTTCCTCCTTCCTGTGGCCGGTGCGCGGGCGGGTGGTTTCCACCTTCGGCTCCAAGCCCGGCGGCGTGCGCAACGAGGGCATCAACATCGCGGTGCCGGAAGGGGCCGACGTGCGCGCCGCATCCGATGGCGTGGTCGCCTATGCCGGCAATGAGCTTAAAGGTTATGGCAACCTGGTGCTCATCCGCCACAAGAACGGCTGGGTGACGGCCTACGCCCACAACAAGGAGCTTCTGGTCATGCGCGGTCAGCGGGTGCGCCGTGGCGAGGTCATCGCCAAGGCCGGTTCCACCGGTTCGGTTAAGACCCCGCAGTTGCATTTCGAGCTGCGCAAGGGCGCTTCCGCCGTCAACCCGCTGAAGCATCTGGCCACCCGCACGGCCATGAACTGATTGCCCTTGCCAACCGAATGCCGTCGTTTCCCCCTGTATGGCGGCCAATTCGACAAAGACCCGGATGATCTCCCACCATCCGGGTCTTTTTCCTTCATTCCAGCCCGCGCCCCAGCCGCCCGGCCAAGTCCTGTATGAACTGCCACGCCACCCGCCCGGAGCGCGCCCCGCGGGTGGCCGCCCATTCCAGCGCCAGCGGCCGCCATTCCTCCTCCGCCGCGGGCAGGGAGAAGTGCTCCACGTAGGCCCCCACCATCTCCAGGTATTCATCCTGCGAGCAGTGATGAAAGCCCAGCCACAGGCCGAACCTGTCCGACAGCGACACCTTCTCCTGCACCGCTTCCGAGGGGTTGATGGCCGATGCGCGCTCGTTCTCGATCATGTCGCGCGGCAGCAGGTGGCGGCGGTTCGAGGTGGCGTAGAAGATCATGTTGGCGGGCCGCCCCTCCAGCCCGCCCTCCAGCGCCGCCTTCAGCGACTTGTACGAGGTATCCGCCGCGTCGAACGACAGGTCGTCGCAAAAGACGATGAAGCGGAAACCGGCATGCCCGCGGATGAGCGCCATCAGGGAGGGCAGGGTGGTTATGTCCTCGCGGTGGATCTCCACCAGCTTCAGCTCGCCGTGAGAGGCCGCCACCTCGCCATGCACCGCCTTGACCAGCGAGCTCTTGCCCATGCCGCGCGCCCCCCACAGCAGGGCGTTATTGGCGGGCAGGCCCTCGGCGAAGCGCCGCGTGTTGTCCATCAATATGCCGCGCTGCCGGTCGATGCCGCGCAACAGCGTAACCGGCAGGCGGTTGACCTTGTCCACCGCCCGCAGGCTCTCGCCCTCGGCATCCCACAGGAAAGCCTCCGCCTCCTCCGGCGAGACAACCGGCGCGGGCCGCGGAGCCAGCCTCTCCAGGGCCTCGGCGATGCGCTCCAGGAGCTGGTTGCGCTCATTGTCTCTCTTATCGTTCATGAACAGCGATTTCCTTTTGCATTGGCGCAAAGCGCGCTATAAACCGCAACCATGTAATCGAACACGCGGCCACCCGGCCCAGAATCCTCATGGCGGAGGCACTTTGTCAATGTTCATCTCACCGGCTTACGCGCAGGCGGCTGCTCCCGGCGGCGGCGACATCATATCCATGTTCCTGCCGCTCATCCTCATCATGGCGGTGTTCTGGTTCCTGCTCATCCGCCCCCAGCAGAAGAAGATGAAGGAACACCAGGCCATGCTGGCCAACATCCGCCGCGGCGACACGGTGGTCACCTCCGGCGGCCTCATCGGCAAGGTCGCCAAGGTCGCCGACGACGAGCTGACCGTCGAGCTGGGCGAGGGAATGCGCGTCAAGGTAAAGCGCAGCTACATAGCCGAGGTGCGCGTCAAGGGCCAGCCGGCCAATGACAACCCCGGCAAGAAGTAACGCCGCGGGGACACGAACGACACCATTCACTTTCAGCGGGTTCATTTCATGTTCCGCCTTTCGCTTTGGAAAACCCTGACCATTCTGGGCATCGTGGCGCTGGGATTCCTTTTCGCCCTGCCCAACGTGCTGCCCAGGCAGGTGCGCGACAGCCTGCCGTCGTTCATCCCCTCGAGCACGGTGGTGCTGGGGCTCGACCTGCAAGGCGGCTCGCACCTGCTGTGGGAGGTGGACAAGCCGGCGCTGGTCAAGACGCTGACCACCCAGTTGCGCGGTGACATACGCCAGAGCCTGTGGAACGAAAACCGCATCAAGCACACTATCTCTGTCCGCAAGGACGGCTCGCTGGTGGTCAATGTCAGCGACCCGGCGCAGGCCGACAAGGCCGCCGCCTTGCTGCGCAAGCTCTCCCAGCCGGTGCAGGTGGGGCTGTTCGGCACCGGCGGCACGGCGCGCGAGATAGAGATAGAGCGCGACGGCAACCGCTTCGTCCTGCGCTATTCCCAGGCCGGGCTGGAGGCGCGCGTAAGGCGCGCCGTCGAGCAGGCCATCGAGGTCATCCGCCGCCGCCTCGACGAACTGGGCATGACCGAGGCCACCATCCAGCAGCAGGGGCCGGAGCGCATCATCGTGCAGGCGCCGGGCATGAAGGATCCGGCGATGCTGAAAAAGGCCGTCGGCCAGACGGCGCGGCTGACCTTCCAGCTTCTGTGCGAGGCCCAGCCCACCGGAGCCGCCGGCGAGCGCGCCCCGGCGGGCTGCGCCACCATGCCCGACGCCAAGAACCCGGCGGTGAAATACTGGGTGCAGACCTCGCGGCGGGCCACCGTCGAGGGGGCCGACCTCGTGGACGCCCAGCCGGCCTTCGATTCGCGCACCGGCGAGCCCATAGTCACCTTCCGCTTCAACCAGAAGGGGGCGCTGCGCTTCGGCAAGTTGACCCAGAAGAACGTCGGCAAGCCGTTCGCCATCGTGCTCGACGGCAAGGTGGTTTCCGCGCCCGTCATCCAGACGCCCATCCTCGGCGGCTCGGGGCAGATCTCCGGGCGCTTCACGGTGGAGGAAACCAAGCTGCTGGCCATCATCCTGCGCTCCGGCGCGCTGCCCGCCAAGCTGACCATCGTCGAGGAGCGCACGGTGGGCCCGTCGCTGGGCTCCGATTCCATCCGCGCCGGCGTCATGGCCTCGGTGATAGGCCTCGTCGCCGTGCTGGCCTTCATGGTCTTCACCTATGGTTTCTTCGGCATCATCGCCGACGTCGCCCTGATAGCCAACCTCGGCATGCTGGTGGGCCTGCTTACCGCCTTCCAGGCCACCCTGACGCTGCCCGGCATCGCCGGCATCGTGCTCACCCTCGGCATGGCGGTGGATTCCAACGTGCTGGTGTTCGAGCGCATCCGCGAGGAGGTGCGCAACGGGCGCAGCGTGCTAAACGCCCTGGAGACCGGCTTCTCGCGCGCCTTCGGCACCATACTGGACGCCAACATAACCACCCTGATAGCGGCCATCGTGCTGTATGGCATGGGCTCCGGGCCGGTGCGCGGTTTCGCCGTCACCCTGGGGATAGGCATCGTCACCACCGTGTTCACCGCCTATACCCTGACCCGCCTGCTGGTCGCCATCTGGGTGCGCAAGCGCAAGCCGAAGGCCATCCCCATCTGAGGTTCCTGAAAAAGGCAAGCCATGCTCAAGCCCATCAAGATAGTCCCCGACAATACCAGCATCAGGTTCATGGCCTGGTCGCGCTTCGCGGCCATCGCCTCGGTGGTCGCCATCATCGTCTCCATAGCCGGGGCGGTGATCCTCGGCCTCAATTTCGGCATCGACTTCAAGGGCGGCACGCTGATCGAGATCCGCACCCCGCAGGAGGCCAACATCGGCCAGTTGCGCAAGACCATCGGCAAGCTGGGGCTGGGCAGCTTCGAGCTGCAGGAATTCGGCGACCCGCGCGACATCCTCATCCGCTTCGAGACCCAGCCGGGCGGCGAGAAGGCCCAGCAGAAGGCCATCAACCGCGTCAAGCAGGCGCTCGGCGACAAGGTGGAATACCGGCGCGTCGAGGTGGTGGGGCCGAAGGTCTCCGGCGAGCTGACGCGCGACGGCATAATCGCCGTGCTGCTGGCCCTGCTCGGGGTGATGATCTACATCTGGTTCCGTTTCGAATGGCAGTTCGCCCTCGGCGCGGTGGCCTCGCTGGCCCATGACGTGCTGCTCACCATCGGCCTGTTCGCCTTCACCCGCATGGAGTTCAACCTCTCCATCATCGCCGCCATCCTGACCATCGTCGGCTATTCGCTCAACGACACGGTGGTCGTCTATGACCGGGTGCGCGAGAACATGCGCCGCTACAAGAAGAAGCCGCTGCCCGAGCTCATCGACCTGTCGCTCAACCAGATGCTGTCGCGCACCGTGCTCACCTCGCTGTCCACCATGGCGGCGCTGCTGGCGCTCTATGTCTTCGGCGGCGAGGTCATCCGCGGCTTCACCTTCACCATGATCTGGGGCGTCGTGGTCGGCACCTATTCGTCCATCTTCATAGCCGCGCCCATCCTCATCTGGCTGGGCGCCAGGCTCTATTCCGCCGAGGACGAGGAGAAGGCGCGCGCCGAGGCGGCGCGGCCCTGAAGGGGAGCGGCCCACCATGGAACCCCTGTGGCCACAACCAGCGCCCATCAACAGCTATGGCGACGGCGGCTTCCGCTTCGCCGAGCTGCGCCACGCGGGCGGCATCTTCGTCATGCCGAGCGGCATCTTCCCGTGGAAGCCGCGCGCCTTCGACGAGGTCACGGTGGATGATTTCGCCCCCGCCCTCGGCTGTGGCTGCGACATACCGTTCATCCTCTTCGGCATGGGCGAGGAACACCGCCCGCCGCCGCACTGGCTGTTGCAGGCCACGGTGCTGGCCGGGCTGGGGCTGGAATGCATGACCACCGCCGCCGCCGTGCGCACCTACAACGTGTGCATGGACGAGGCGCGCGTCCCCGCCACCTTCCTGCTGCCGGTGTCATGAGCGGCCACGGCGGCGGCGGGGCGGCGGAGCGCTGCTCGCAGTTGCTGCGCGAGCAGGCGCGCGACATATGGCTGGCCACCTTGCTGTCTCCCCCCGATGAGCGCCCCCGCCAGTGGGCAATCTGGGCGCTGGCCGGCGACGCCTTGCGCCTGCCGTGGACGGTGAGCGAGCCGCTGATGGGGGCGATACGCCTGCAATGGTGGCAAGAGGCGCTGGCGGAGCTCTCCGGCCACCCGTTGCTGACCCTGCTGGAAAAGCGCGACATACGGCCCCTGGACGATTTCCTGCGGGCCACCGGGCGCCTGCACGGCGGGCCGTTCGAATCGCCGGAGGAAGCAGGCCGGTGGGGCAGGGCGGCCTTCATCCCGCTGCTCGAGGCCCTGGGCGGCTCTGCCGCGAAC
>CAZXTT010000183.1:0-5023 GCA_964643775.1 uncultured Rhizobiaceae bacterium
TCGACGGTGAACGGCATGACGATGTCGTCGCCCATGTCGCGGCGCGCCAGGCGCGCGCCATTCCCATCACCGGTCATGAAGAACCTCCCTTGATAGCCAACCGGCGCACCCGGCATTGGCGGACTGCCGGTTTCCGGGACAGCCGGATAACCGGCCATTAACCATAACACCCGACAATGGCGGACAGCCCGTAATATCGCAACAGCATTCCCGTTCATGTCCGTCTGCAAGCCGAAAATATCCACCCTGCCACTGACAGCCGCCTGCCTCGCCTGTCTGGCCCTCGTTCCGGCCATGCCGGCTAGCGGGCAGGAAGCGCCCTATCCGCCCGATCCATACGCCGGCACGGCGCAAGAGCAGGAGGCCAGCGCAACCGGCGGCATGACGGCCGATGGCCAGCCGCGCCGCCGCCAATCCGCCGATGCTTCGGGCGGCCGCGGCATGGGCATTGCCCCCCTGCCTCCGCTGGAGCCGATCAGCCCGCTGCCCACCATACGCGGCGCCAATGTCTCCGAAACCACCCTTGAGACATCCACGCGCGGAACTGAATACGGAGAGTTGCTGCAAAAGCCCCGCGATCCCTTCGCCCCGCCGGGACTGCGCACGGGAGCCTTCACCTGGCACGCAGTTCTGGAAAGCGACGGTGTTTTCACCGACAACCTTTACCAGACGAAAAACAACCGCAAGGCCGCCATCGGGGCGCGCTCCGCCCCCGCCCTGCGGGTGCGCAGCAACTGGCTGCGCCACGAGCTGGACGCCACCTTGAAAGGCGAGTTCATAGCCTGGGACAACGCCGAAAAGGAAGCCACCGTGGAGGCCGGTGTCAAGCTGCGCCTCGACGTGCGCCGCACCACCACCGCCAGACTGGAAGCCAACTACGTGATCGGCGAGGAGGACGATGCCATCGGCCGCCTGCAGCACGACCTGAAGCTGAAGGCGGAACTGACCCATGACATGGGCAGACTGCGCCTGCGGGCCGGCGTGGAGGCCGCCCGGCGCATGTTCACCGCCCCGCTGTCCGGCGGCGGCAGCGGCTACGACGATGACTACGATCAGCCCGCCGCCTCCTTGCGCCTTTCATATTCCGCCTCCCCGGCCGCCGGACTATACGTGGAAACCGGCGGCGACCTGCGCATTTATGACAAGAACCGCGACGCGGCAGGCGTCCGCCGCAACTCGAAAAGCGCATACGTGGAAGCCGGGCTGGAACTGTCTCCCTCGGCCATCTGGAGCGGCTCGCTGGGCCTGCGCGCCGCCTTGCGCGATTACCGGGAGCCGGGAGTGAAGAGCGTGCGCGGCATCGGCGTCAATGGCGAGCTGACATGGAAGCCCAGCCGCGCCACCGAGGTGAAGCTGAAAAGCACTTTCGCCATCGACGAAACCACCTCCGCCGGGGCATCGGGAGTGCGCAAATACACCCTGGAGCTTGCCCCGCGCCACATGTTGCGGCGCAACCTGACGCTCAAGGGCATCCTGGGGCTGGAATATTCAGATTATGCAGGCTCGCCGCTCGAGGAGCTGGTGTTGCGTTCCGGCGTGGAGGTGGCATGGGTGTTCCATCGCGGCTACGAGCTGGTCGGCGCATATGGCCTGGAGCATCAATGGAGCAACGCCTCCGCCGCCGGTTACCTGGAAAACCGCATCACCATCGGCCTGCGCTACCGCCTGTGAGCAGCGCCCCGGAAAGAAAGGAGCCGATGGAAACAGGCGGGCCTATAAAGCCCTGCGCGCCACTTCCGGCGTGATGTCGGCTATGCGCAGCATGTTGGTCACCCCGGAGGTGCCCAGCGGCACGCCGCAGGTTATCAGCACCCGCTCGCCTATGTCGGCGAAATCCTCCGCGAAGGCTATGCTGCAGGCGCGCTCCACCATGTCGTCGAGATCGCTGGGCTCGCCGGTGAGCACGATGTGCAGCCCCCAGACGATGCACATGCGCCGCGCCGTTTCCACCTTCGACGACAGCCCGATGATCGGCACCTCCGGCCGCTCGCGCGAAATGCGCAGGCCCGTGGAGCCGGAAGATGTGTAGGAAACGATGCAGGCCACGTCGAGGGTGCTGGATATGGAGCGCGCCGCCGCCGATATGGCGTCGGCCGTGGTGGGCTCCGGGCGGGTCTCCAACTGGCTGCGGATGATGTCGCGGTAGTTGGGGTCGCTCTCGACGCTCTGGGCGATGCGGTCCATGGTCCTGACCGCCTCTTCCGGCCACTTGCCGGCCGCCGATTCGGCGCTCAGCATTATGGCGTCGGCCCCTTCGAAGACGGCGGTGGCCACGTCGGAAACCTCGGCCCGCGTCGGGGCCGGATAATCAATCATCGATTCCAGCATCTGGGTGGCTATGACCACCGGCTTGCCGGCGCGCCGCGCGGCGCGGGTTATGCGCTTCTGCCAGCCGGGCACCGCCTCCAGCGGCAGCTCCACGCCCAGGTCGCCGCGCGCCACCATCAGCGCGTCGGACAGGTCGATGATCTCGCGCAGGCAGGCCAGCGCCGAGGGCTTCTCTATCTTGGCCAGCACTCCGGCGCGCCCCCGCACCCGCTTGCGCGCGGCGGCCACGTCGTCTGGCCTCTGCACGAACGACAGGGCCACCCAGTCCACCCCCAGCGAACAGGCGTAATCGAGATCGGCCTTGTCCTTTTCGGTCATCGCCTCCACCGGCACTATGGTGTCGGGCAGGTTCACCCCCTTGCGGGCCGAAAGCTCGCCGCCGAAGATCACCTTGGTGATGATCCTCCCCTCTTCCACCGCCTTGATGGCCAGCCGGATGCGCCCGTCGTTGAGCAGCAACTGCTCGCCGGGGCGCACCGCGGCGATGATCTCCGGGTGCGGCAGGTGCACGCGGTGTTCGTCCCCCGGCGTGGGATCGTTGTCGAGAATGAATTCCTGCCCCGTTTCCAGTTGCACCGAGGGGGTGGAAAATTCACCAATCCTCAGCTTCGGCCCCTGCAGATCGACCAGTATCCCTATCGGCCGGTCGAAACGCTCCTCCACGCGCCTGATCATGGAATGATATTCCTTCAGTTGCGCGTGGCTGGAATGGCTCATGTTGATGCGGAATACATCCGCCCCGGCCAGGAACAGCTTCTCCACCATCTCCTCGCTGTCCGAGGATGGGCCGAGCGTGGCCAGTATCTTGATATTGCGTTTTCTTCTCACTTTTCCCCGATCCGTATGGTCGCCCCCCGGTGTCCCGGCGGCCCAGGTCATGAATTAGCGGCCGGGCTTTCGCGGCAATGTTCAATTGCCCGAAGCGGGGCCTGCCTTTGGTTGCGTCGTCTTGGCGCCGGAAAGCGAAATCGTCCAGTCGGTTTCCTCGCCGGTGTCCACCTCGAAAAAGCCGGTGGTGCGGTATCCGCGGGCCTCGCAGTTGGTGCGTCCGCGAATGGTGAATATCTTGTCGCGTGTGCACAAGGTGGCCTTGCCGCCCCATGAGCCGCCCTTGTCGTAATCGACGGCGAAAATGTAATAGTAGCGGGCGATCAGCGGCCCCTCGAGCAGCGTCTTGCAGGCGCGCGCCGGGATGTTCCACCAGCCCTCGGAGGCCCACCCCTTCTGATCCTTGTAGCCGAGCGCCACGCCGACGGTGGAGCCCGTCTTGTTGCACAGCCTGAGATCGGCGCGCGCCGCCGCCGGAGCCATCGTCAGCGATGCCACGGCAACCGCCAGCAGGAATGCGAAAGAGATGTTTATTTTCATTTTGCCGGCTTGAGCCTTGTGATAGGAAGCGAATCTCTTGCGTCTCCGCAGCCCCGGTAACTGAATGTTCTAGTCTGCAAACGAGGCAAGCGTCAATTCCTACGCGAATGGGGCGTCAATATGGTGAAAGCGCCATGGCGGCGATAAGGCACAGGCTGGGCGGTTATTTGACGGCGACATGACCAACGGCGGCAAAAATATCACTTCCCTGCCCTCGGCCCGCGTGGAGGCCGAACGGCACGAAAGCCACGAGCTGCTCCCCGGCGAGCTGCGCTCCGGCTTCATCGTGCTGTGCGATCACGCCAGCAATTTCATCCCGCCGGAATACGCCAATCTCGGCCTGCCGCCGGGCGAACTGGAACGCCACATAGCCTGGGACATAGGCGCCGCCGGGGTGGCGCGGCGGCTCGCCGGAATGCTTCGCGCCCCGGCGGTAATATCGCGCTTTTCGCGCCTGCTCATCGACCCCAACCGCGGGCTGGACGATCCGACGCTCGTCATGCGCATCTCCGACGGCGCGGTCATTCCCGGCAATGCCCACGCCGGGGAGGATGAAAAACGCCGCCGCGTGGAGCGCTTCTACCGGCCCTATGACGAGGCCATATCGGCCCTCATCGGGCGCTTCCGGCGGGCGGGAATCGATCCGGCGCTGCTCTCCATCCATTCGTTCACGCCGGTGTGGCGCGGCATGGCCCGCCCGTGGCACGCGGCGCTGCTATACGACCCGCGCGACGTGGATTTTTCCACCCACCTGATGAATGCCCTGATGAGAAGCGATCCCCGCCTGATTGTCGGCGACAACGAGCCATACCGCGGCGGCCTGCAAGGCGACACCATGGACCGTCACGGATACGAAAAGGGCCTGCCCAACGCGCTGGTGGAAATCCGCCAGGACCTGATCGCCGACGCCGCCGGACAGGAGGAGTGGGCGCGGCGCATAGCCCATGCGGCGCGCCATGCCCTTGACGCCATGGGCGGCCTTCAGGAATACAGGGGGCCAGGAAAATCAAATGCGGCAATCAACCACTGACGGGGGACAAGGCCTCATGGAAAACAAGCCCACCTTCGCCCAGGAGCAGATCCGCTCCATAGTCGAGCGCATAGAACGGCTGGAAGAAGAAAAGAAGACCATAGCCGAGGACATCAAGGAAGTTTACGCCGAGGCCAAGGCCATGGGGCTGGAAACCAAGATCCTGCGCAAGGTGGTAACCCTGCGCAAGAAAGACCCCCACGAACGCGCCGAGGAAGAAGCCATGCTGGCCCTCTACCTGCACGCCCTCGGCATGGCCCCGGAGCCATCGGGAGAGGCGGGAGAATAAGGGGAAAA
>CAZXTT010000184.1:0-9702 GCA_964643775.1 uncultured Rhizobiaceae bacterium
ACATGACGGTGAGCGAGGCGGTGGAATTCTTCTCCGCCGTGCCGGCGGTGCGCGACAAGCTGAGGATGCTGGAAAGGGTGGGGCTGTGCTACGTCAAGGTGGGCCAGCAGGCCACGACCCTGTCGGGCGGCGAGGCGCAGCGGGTAAAGCTGTCAAGGGAACTGGCCAAGCGCGCCACGGGGCGCACCTTGTATATCCTGGACGAACCAACGACGGGCCTGCACTTCCACGACGTCGCCAAGCTGCTCGACGTGCTGCACGAACTGGTGGAGCAGGGCAACACGGTGGTTGTCATCGAGCACAACCTCGACGTCATCAAGACGGCGGACTGGATAATAGACCTCGGCCCCGAAGGCGGCGACAAGGGCGGCGAGGTGGTCATTGCCGGCACGCCGGAGGAGGTCGCAAAGTGCGAGGCAAGCTGGACAGGGCGCTATCTGAAACCGCTGCTGGAGCGGGGGAGGTAGCCCTTCTCTCCGTCATGCCGGGCTTGACCCTTGGCCGCCTCCTCGAACCACGCCCGGAATACCATCAATAGCCCTTCTCCCGTCATGCCCGGGCTTGACCCGGGCATCCAGTAACCACCTGAAATCACGGTTGATTCTGGATTGCCGGGTCAAGCCCGGCAATGACGAATAAGGCAGCCTCGCCATGTTGTCCTTGTGGTATGCAGCTTCCTCATATGTATTACTGTTCCGGGCTGGGGCAGGGGAGCCATACCGGCAATGATTTTCGGGGTAACTTGGCGTTCGAACACAATGGAAAATGCTCCCCTTTGCTGGAAGGTTTCGGCATAAATGCGACTAAAATGGATGGCCACGGCCATCCCAAAATCCACTCAATAAGCCGGGCAGCAAAAGAACAAAGTAAATATCAATAAACACGTCTCCAAATCTATTATTTTTATTTTTAATTTTTGCATATTTAAGCTCAGCGGCAAGAGGCGTTTCTGGTGGCAGTGTTGATACAAACTCCGCCAAGCCTCTTGGAACATATCCTATGTGCTTGCACCGTGGCACAGGCGATGAGAACAATCTTTTTTTATGCCAGCATCCTATGAGCTTTAATGCATTTTTGTCATATTTATTATTTGGCTCCTTTTCAACTATAATTCCATATTTAAGGTTATTCTCATCAGAGTATATTGCACCATGAATAAAATTCATTGCATTGCGTTTTCTGTAGAATGTTCCTGCAACTTTACGCTGAGGATTGCATTGCCTCCACTTGCCTTTAGGGATTATGCTGTTTTCAAATTTATACTGCACTTCAAGTAAGGACATTTTACACTTCCACAGCAAATAACCTTTCCATGTTCCATTATTGCCGTAAAGCTGCCTCAGGTCAAGTTTGAGCTTAATGATATGCCATATAATGAAAGTTCATGCTCATCCGCTAGTGACACCGAACAGCTATGCCTGAGGAAAGTATTTTCATTCCTGCTTTTGACCTGTAGTTTCCCGCATGAATGACTATTCCGATCTGGCTAGGAGATGCTAGGCCAGCATTTTTTCATCCTACCTTCTCCCGATATAGGAGCGGATGCAGGGCGGTCGGTTTGATCATGGTATTGCGGGGGGTGTTTCTTGCCGGTCCGTGGGGGTTTTCCGGCTCTTGTCCGCCGGGAGCAGGGGCGGGGTCAATAGATTCCCGGCTTGCCGTCCTTTATGGCTATGACCTTTTCGCCGCGCAGGATGGCCAGCGCCAGGTTGCCGAATACCTCGCGCCGCCAGCCGCGCAGGGCCGGAATGTCGCGCTCGCCGGCGGCCATGCGTTCCACTTCCCTGGCCGAGGCGACGAGCCGCGGGGCTATGTTCTGCCGGTCGCATACTATCTTCAGCGCCAGCTTGAGGATGTCGGCCATGGATGACGCGCCCTCCGGCCCCGGCCTTGGCCGCTTCGGCATGGGCGGCAGCTCGTCGTCGGGCAGGGCGGCGGCGCGGGCGATGGCCTCCAGAAGCGCCTTGCCGGTGGCCGAGTTGGCCTGTCCCCTGGAGATGGTGCGCATGCGCGCCAGTTCCGTGACATCCTTGGGCATCTGGGTGGCCAGCTCGGTGAGCGCCTCGTCCCTGAGCACCCGCCGCCGCGGCATGTCGCGCCTTTGCGCCTCGCGCTCGCGCCACGCCGCCAGCTCCCGCAGCGCCGCTATCTGGCGGGAGTTGCGGGGGCGGAACTTGACGCGCTTCCACGCGTCCTCCGGATGCTGGCGGTAGGTTTCCGGGCTGGTCAGGATGTCCATCTCCTCCTTCAGCCATTCCTCGCGCCCAGATTGGCGCAGCCTGTCGCGCAGCTTCTCGTATATGACCCGCAGGTGGGTGACGTCGGAAAGGGCGTATTTCAATTGCTTGTCGGTCAGTGGCCGCCGCGCCCAGTCGGTGAAGCGCGACGACTTGTCGATGCGCGCGTTGGCCAGCCTGTTGACCAGCGCCTCGTAGCCCACCTGGTCGCCGAAGCCGCACACCATGGCCGCCACCTGGGTGTCGAACAGCGGGTGCGGTATCTTGCCCGACAGGTGATGGATTATCTCCACGTCCTGGCGCGCCGCGTGAAACACTTTCAGCACGCTCTCGTCGTTCATCAGGTCGAAGAAGGGGCCAAGGTCAATGCCCCCGGCCAGCGGGTCGATGATCGCCTCCTCGCGCCCCCCCGCCACCTGTATCAGGCACAGGATGGGCCAGAAGGTCTTCTCGCGCATGAACTCGGTATCGACGGTGATGAATTCCTCGCCCCGCATGCGCTCGCGGAAGGCGGCAAGCTCATCGCTGCTGGTTATTACCTGCATATCCGGAAGAATCTCTGCTCGAACTGCCCCGATTGGCGCGCAATATGCGCCCCCGGGGCAGGGGCGTCAAATGCGCTCCGGCCCACCTGGGGAAAACGGCTTTCATGCCAGAGTCCCGCCAATGCCGCCCCAGGACCATTTTGCCGCCCTCTTGCGCTTGACATTCCGCGCCCCCTGTGCGCTTTTCGCGGCCAACAGGCTGCCCGTTCTTTCGAGGGATTCCCATGCACGAATACCGCACCCATACCTGCGGCGCGCCGCGCGCCTCCGACATAGGCGAAACCATCCGCCTCTCCGGCTGGGTTCACCGCATCCGCGACCACGGCGGCGTGCTGTTCATCGACCTGCGCGACCATTACGGCATCACGCAAGTGGTGGCCGATCCCGACAGCCCGGCCTTTCCCACCGCCGAGAAGCTGCACGCCGAATGGGTCATCCGCGTCGATGGCCGCGTGCGGGCGCGCCCCGAGGGCACCGAGAATCCCAACCTGCCGACCGGCGAGGTGGAGGTATTCGCCACCTCCATCGACGTCCTGTCGCGGGCCGAGGAGCTGCCGCTGCCGGTGTTCGGCGAGCCGCACTACCCGGAGGACATCCGCCTCACCCACCGCTACCTCGACCTGCGGCGCGAGAAGATGCACGCCAACATGATGCTGCGCTCGGCCATCACCGCCTGGTTGCGCAAGCGCATGACCGATGACGGCTTCACCGAGTTCCAGACCCCCATCCTCACCGCCTCGTCGCCGGAAGGAGCGCGCGACTTCGTGGTGCCCTCGCGCCTGCACCCGGGCAAGTTCTACGCCCTGCCGCAGGCCCCGCAGCAATACAAGCAGCTCGTCATGGCCTCCGGCTTCGACCGCTATTTCCAGATAGCCCCCTGCTTCCGCGACGAGGACGCCCGCGCCGACCGTTCCCCCGGCGAGTTCTACCAGCTCGACATAGAGATGAGCTTCGTCACCCAGGAGGACGTGCTGAACACCGTCGAGCCGGTTCTGCGCGACCTGTTCAGGGAGTTCGGCGGCGGCAGGCCGGTGACGGAGAAATTCCCCCGCATTCCCTATCACGAGGCCATCCTCAAATACGGCACCGACAAGCCCGACCTGCGCAATCCGCTGGAAATGCAGGATGTCTCGGAGCATTTCCGCGGCTCCGGCTTTCGCATCTTCGCGCAACTGCTGGAAGGGGACGAGCGCAACCGCGTGTGGGCGATCCCCGCGCCGGGCGGCGGCTCGCGCGCCTTCTGCGACCGCATGAACAACTGGGCCCAGGGCGAGGGCCAGCCGGGGCTCGGCTACATCATGTTCCGCGAGGAAGACGGACAGGTGACGGGCGCGGGGCCCCTGGCCAAGAACATCGGGGAGGAGCGCACCGCGGCCATCGCCGCGCAACTGGGCATGAAGGGCGGTGACGCGGCCTTCTTCGTGGCCGGCAATCCGCGGAAGTTCGCCCCCTTCGCCGCCGACGCGCGCCAGAAGGTGGCGCAAGAGCTGGAGCTGATCGACGAGAACCGCTTCGACTTCTGCTGGATCGTTGATTTCCCCATGTACGAGTGGAACGACGACGAAAAGCGCATCGAGTTCTCGCACAATCCCTTCTCAATGCCGCAAGGGGGCATGGAGGCGCTCGAGGAAGCCTGGAAGGCCATCGAGACGGGCGATAATGGCCCGGCGCTGGGTATCAAGGCCTGGCAGTATGACATCGTGTGCAACGGCGTGGAGCTGTCCTCCGGGGCCATCCGCAACCACCTGCCGGAGCTGATGAAGCTGGCCTTCAAAATCGCCGGCTATGACGCCGGGGCGGTGGAAGAGCAGTTCGGCGCGCTCTACCGGGCCTTCCGCTATGGCGCGCCGCCGCATGGCGGCATCGCCCCGGGGCTCGACCGCATGGTCATGCTGCTGGCCGACGAGCCGAACATCCGCGAGGTGGTCATGTTCCCCATGAACCAGCAGGCGGAAGACCTGCTCATGGGCGCGCCGGCCACCCTCGCTCCCAGCCAGTTGCGCGAGCTGCACCTGCGGGTCATCCCGCCGCGCAAGAAGAAGGAAGACGGCGATGAGTGACGGGCCAACCCCCTTGCCAGCCGAGAAATGCACCTCCATGAGCGAGGTGCGCCGCGAGATAGACCGCATCGACGAGCGCCTCGTCGAGTTGATAGCCGAGCGCTTCACCTACGTCGATCGCGCCTGGCAGCTCAAGCAGGGCACGGACGAAGGCGCGACCGTGCCGTGGCGCATCCAGCAGGTGATAGACAAGGTGCGGGCGAGGGCCGGGGAGAAGGGCCTGCCGCCGGAGCTGGCCGAATCCATCTGGCGGCAGATGATAGGCTGGTTCATCCAGTACGAGCAGGAACGCCTGGAAAACTCCGGCAAATGACGGGCCGCGGCGGAGGGGGCGGTTTTTCGTTTCCCGCCGGGACATGCCCCTATATAATTTCCCCCATGACTTGCTCCCGCTGATCACACCGCTGACGAGGCGTCCATGACCATCAAGCTATACAAGGGCGATCTGCCCGCAGACATCGATTTCGGCCCGCAGGTGGCGGTGGATACCGAGACCATGGGGCTGAACCCCTTCCGCGACAAGCTGTGCCTGGTGCAACTGTCAGCGGGCGACGGCAACGCGGCGCTGGTGCAGCTCGACCGCGAAACCTATGACGCGCCCAACCTCAAGCGCCTCATGGAAGACGAATCGGTGACCAAGATATTCCACTACGCGCGCTTCGACATGGCGGTGATGAAGCACTGGCTGGGGGTGGATGTGCGCCCCGTCTATTGCACCAAGATCGCCTCGCGCCTTTGCCGCACCTATACCGACCGCCACGGGCTGAAGGACCTGGTGCGCGAGATGCTGGGCGTCGACATGTCCAAGCAGCAGCAAAGCTCCGACTGGGGCACCCCGGTGCTGTCCGAGGCCCAGAAGCAATATGCCGCCTCCGACGTGCTCTACCTGCACGAGCTGAAGATCCGCCTCGACCAGATGCTGGCCCGCGAGGGACGCGGCGAACTGGCCCGGGCCTGCTTCGACTTCCTGCCCGCGCGCATAGACCTCGACCTGGCCGGCTGGGCGGACACGGACATATTCGCCCATTCGTGAGGCTTGCCGCCGTTGGCCCGCAGTGATGGCATATTGCAGCGCCTGCTGAAGCTGCACCCCAGGCTCATCGACCTGTCGCTGGAGCGCATGCACGGGCTGCTGGAGGCCCTCGGCCACCCCGAGCGCTCCCTGCCGCCGGTCATTCACGTCGCCGGAACCAACGGCAAGGGCTCGACCATCGCCTTCATGCGCGCCATGGCCGAGGCGGCGGGGCTCAGCGTGCATGCCTACACCTCGCCGCACCTGGTGCGCTTTCACGAACGCATATACCTGGGCCGGCCCTCCGGCGGCGCGCCGATAAGCGAGCCGCACCTGGCCGAGCTGCTGGAGGAATGCGAACAGGCCAACGAAGGCCGCCCCATTACCTTCTTCGAGATAACCACGGCGGCGGCCCTGTTGGCCTTTTCCCGCCGCCCCGCCGACCTGTTGCTGCTGGAGGTGGGCCTCGGCGGGCGGCTGGACGCCACCAACGTGGTGGAAAGCCCGGCCGTCGTGGCCATCACCCCGGTGGCCCTCGACCACGCCGACTTCCTCGGCGACACCATCGAACAGGTGGCGGCGGAAAAGGCCGGCATAATAAAGCCGCGCCGCCCGGTGGTCTGCGGGCGGCAGGAGGAGGCCGCATACGAGGTGATCGCCGCCCGCGCCGGGGAGCTGGACGCGCCGCTCTTCGCCGCCGATCGTCACTGGCAGGCCTTCGAGCAGCACGGGCGGCTGGTGTGGCAGGACGAACACGCCCTCTTCGACCTGCCCATGCCGGCGCTGGCCGGGCGCTTCCAGGTGGACAACGCCGGCCTCGCCATGGCCGCCCTGCGCGCCTGGGGCGACAGGCGCATCGGCGAGGAGCATTACGCGCAAGGCCTGCGCGAGGCGCGTTGGCCGGGGCGCATGCAGCCGCTGACCGGCGGCCCCCTGCGGCGCTTCATCGGGGTGGACGACGAGCTGTGGCTGGACGGCGGCCACAATCCCCATGCCGGGCGCGCCCTGGCCGCCGCCCTGGCGGAGCTGGAGGAGGTGGACGAAAAGCCGCTGGTGCTGATAGTCGGAATGCTGGCCAGCAAGGCCGCCGATGAATGGCTGGCCGCCTTCGGCGGGCTGGCCTCGCAGGTGATCGCCATCGACATTCCGGGGGAGCAAAACGCCATCCCGGCAAGCAGGCTCGCGGCCATGGCATGCCAGGCGGGGCTCGCCGCGCGCACCGCCCGCTCGCTGCCCGAGGCCCTGCGCATGGCCTCGCACTTTCATCCCGACCGGCCGCTGCGTATAGTCATCGCCGGATCGTTATACCTCGCCGGCCACGCGCTGGCGCTCAACGGGAAGGACGCCAAATGAAGAGCATCAGGAACATCGCCGTTTCATTGCTGGCGCTCCTGGGTCTCGTCGTCATGCCGCTTGCCGCCTCCACCACCGCGGCGCGGGCGCGCGGCGAGGCTCCCGGCCTGTTCGACTATTACGTCCTCTCCCTGTCATGGTCGCCCACCTACTGCCTGAGCAAGAAGGGCAGGCGCGACAGGAAGCAATGCCGCCCCGGGGCCGGGCATGGCTTCGTGATCCATGGCCTGTGGCCGCAGTTCCGCCGTGGCTGGCCCTCGCAATGCCGCGGCGCCGCCCGCTTCGTGCCCGACAGGGTGATCCGCGAGGTGCTCGACGTCATGCCCTCCCGCGGGCTGGTGATCCACGAATGGCGCAAGCACGGCACCTGCTCCGGCCTGTCGCCGCGCGCCTATTTCGCCCTCGCCGAAAAGCTCTTCCGCCGGATCAACATCCCGCGCGCCTACCTCCGCCCCGCCACCGCCTTGCGCCGCGCCCCGCGCCGGATCAGGGAGGACTTCGCCCGCGCCAACCCCGGCTGGACGCCCGACATGTTCGCCCCCGTGTGCAAGGGCAGGGGAGGCAATGGGCTGTTCACGGAGCTGCGCGTGTGCTTCACCCCCACCGGACATCCCTCGCGCTGCGGAACCAACGAGGCCGGCGCCTGCCGCGCGCGGATGGTCACCCTGCCGCCGGTGCGCTGAAAATAATCGGAGAGGCCCAAAATCACGCTTGCCAATCCCGCCCCGCCGGGCTAGATAAACCCCGCACCGCGGCAAGCGTTGCCCACAGGCGCCGGTAGCTCAGCTGGATAGAGCACCAGACTACGAATCTGGGGGTCGGGGGTTCGAATCCTCCCCGGCGCGCCATTCTCCCGACAAATATTTTCTTTCCGCTTGCGCCCCCAAGGCGGCGGTGATCTTTGCGCGCCATGCGCAAGGTCTGCCCCGGCAGCGCGGCAAGGGGTGATTTCGGGAAATGATACACGGATGATGGCGGAGGGGGAGGGATTCGAACCCCCGGAGGCTCTCGCCTCAACGGTTTTCAAGACCGCCGCTTTCGACCACTCAGCCACCCCTCCGCAAGCCGTGCGAACGGCAGGCCGTCCGCACATGCCGTCATGCCTGAATAATACCAGCCCGCGAAAATATACAGACCCATTTTCTTGTGTCTGGGCATCCAGCGGCTCATCCGGTGCGTTGCGGCCACGCAAGCGAGACGCCCCGCGCCGCGCCAGATGCCGCTCCTGCCGCGATGAACCGCCAGCCCCAAGGAAACAAGCCGGTCTTTTCGCTGGTTGGTATCAAGGATTCCCGCGCTTCTGGCAAGAAAAGAATCGCCGCTTTCAGCAACCGTTAACCATGTCATCATCGCATTCATTGACTTGAGATAGCGTTAACATTGGCTGGCGATAATCGCTGCAAATCCAACAGTCAGGTAAATGTCTCTTTTGCGGATTGCCCGGGAGTTTGTGATGAGTAGCATGCAGCGTTTTTCCATAGCCACGCCCCTGATAGCCGCCGGCCTGCTGGTCTTTGCCGCCGGTTCACCCTCCACGGCCCAGGCCAGGCCTGCTCCTGCCCCCATGCGGGCATCCGAGGCCCTGCATGTTCTTGCTCAGGCGGCGGCCATCAGCGCCAAGTGCCATTACCTTGACAAAAGCCAGCAGGAGGAGCTGGCCGGATATGCCGCCAAGGCGGAAGTGGCCACGGCGGCCCGCGAAGGGGTGGAAATCGCCGGGCTGGCAATGGAGAAGGGGGCGGAGGCCGGACGCAAGAGCGCCTGTGACGAGCGCAACAGGGAGCTCGTGCAGGCGGTTCTGGAGGCGGCCCGCGATGCCATGCATCAGGCCAGGTCACGCCGCGCCGCCGCCGTCAGGGCGAAGGCGGAGCGTAACGTGCGCCTGCCGCGCAGGAAAACCAGCTCCGGGCAGTCCTCGAAGATTGCCGTGAGCAAAAAAACCAGATCCAGGCAGCCCTCGAAGGTTGCCGTTAGCAAAAAAACCACCGGCAAGAGCCGCCAGGTGGCGCGCTACGTGTCCCTGACCAGCCGCTATTACACGGCCCTGCGCTGCCGCAACATGCCGCGCGGCAAGCTCATGCGCATGTATGGACAGGTGAAAAGCGCCCATTACGCGCTCATCCGCAGCGCCGGCGCGGCAGCCACGGCGCGCGCCAAGGCGCGGGCCCGGCAAATGGCCCAGCGGCGCTCCTGCAAGCTGCGGATAAGCCTGATCAGCCGATAACCGCCGCGCGGGTGGTGACGTAAATCACGTAACCGGCGAACAGGATCAGCGCCCGCGGCCGGGTAAGGCCCCCCGGCGAGTGGAAGAACAGGACCATCAGGGCGGTGGCGGCCAGCATCACCGGCGTATCGAGACGAACCATTATGTCATCGAAGGGCAGGGCGCCGGCGATTGCCGCCGCGCCGCCCACGCCAAGCACGTTTATGATGTTGCTGCCGACGATGTTGCCATAGGCGACGTCAGAGTGGCCGTGGCGCGCCGCCACCAGCGA
>CAZXTT010000185.1:0-1629 GCA_964643775.1 uncultured Rhizobiaceae bacterium
AGGCAGGGGCGCAGCAGGGGGGTGCCGCCGCCGGTGCGGGAGACGGCCGCCATGGAGGAGAGGCCATCGACGCCGGAGCCGCGCGCCAGCCGCATGAGGAAGGTTTCGGCCTGATCCTCCAGCGTATGGGCGGTGACCAGCGCCGCGCCGTGTTCCGCGCACCATTCGCCCATCAGGCGATAACGCGCCTCGCGCGCCGCCTGCTGTATGCCGCTGGCCGGTTTCCCGCCCCGCCAGCGCAACACGTGGCAAGGCAGGCCAAGCCGCCCGGCCTGCCGGCGGACCAGTTCGGCCTCATCGGCGCTCTCCGGGCGCAGGCCATGATCGACGGTGAGCACGCTGACGGAAGGGGCCCGCGGGTTGCCGCTGGCCCAACGGGCCACCAGCGCCATCAGGCCGGTGGAATCGGGACCGCCGGAGACGGCCAGCGCCAGGTGAGGATAAGCGAGCAGGGGGGCGAGCAGGGTATCGGCTTCTTGCGCGGTGAGCGGATTTTCCGGTGATGCGCCAGACATCGGCCTGACCGGGCGCTCAGCGGCACTTGGCGCGCTTCATCTCGCGCGGAGCGGAGGTGCGGGCGGCGCGCGAGGTGGGGAACTTGCTCCGCAGCAGATCCCACGTCTCGCAGGCCTGCTTCTTCTTGCCCATCTTCTTCAGCGACATTCCCAGCCGCAACAATGCCTGCGCGGAAACAGCGGCGCGCGGCCAGCTTTGGTATGTCTTCAGGTAGGCCTTGCCGGCCTCGCGGTAACGCCCCTGCACGTAATATGTCTCGCCCAGCTCGAACTGCGCCTGCGGGGCCTTGGGGTGGGTCGGGTGCTGGCTCAGGAAGGCGCGATAGGCGGCCTCCGAGGTGGCGAAGCGGCGCGCCAGGAAACTGTCGCGCGCCCGCTTGAGCAATGTCTCGGCGGAGCCGCTCATCACCGGCGCGGCGGCCTCTCCCGCGCCGGAAGGAGCATCCAGCGGCGCCGCCTGTACCCTTTCGGGCAACACCGGCGCGGCGTCATCTCCCGCGGGAGGCACGCCGGGAAGCGGCGCGGGGCGTGTCCGCGGCGGCCTGGGGCGGCCATTTTCATCCACCCGCATGCGACCGAGCAATTGCCCTTCCTCGCCGGGTGGCTCTATCTCCACCGACAGGCGCGGCGCCGGGGCGGGCGCGGGGGCCGGAGCGGGAAGAGTGGTAACGGGGGCGGCAGGACGGGAAGGCGCGCGCAGGGGCGGCGAGGGCGGAGTGGCGACGCGGCGGCCGGCGGCCTTTTCCAGCCTGCGCAAGCGGGCATCCATGCGGCTGAGGCGCGCTCCGACCTGGCGGCGCAGGTCGTTCACCTCGGCCTCCAAGGCGCGCAGGCGGGCCTCGCTTGCACCGCCGCCTGAAGAAGGCGCGCCGCGCATGGTTCTGAGTTGATGTTCAAGGCGGATTATGCGGTCATAAAGGGCGTTCCAGCGGGCATCCTGCTGGGCACTAGCCGAGGCGGCCGCGCCAAGCAGCACGGCGCAGGTGGTCATGAGCAGAATGTGAGCCTTGAACATGTTGCGCATGCATGGTGCTCCCTGAAAGGGCGGATGGCGCGTTCAGCCCCTGACCGCGCCGCCGGTGATGACGGTCACCGCGCGGCGGTTCTGGGCCCA
>CAZXTT010000186.1:0-14041 GCA_964643775.1 uncultured Rhizobiaceae bacterium
TGGTGTCCAAGAAAATTCTGGCTGGGGGTCATCCCCTCTTTCGTCATTCCCCGGCTCGACCGGGGAATCCATGCGGCATTGCGGCCACCTGTGGCGGTTGAATTATGGAAAACCAGTTGGCGGGCAGCCGAAATTGAGTTGCGAATGTTCCTTAAAATCATTCAGGTAAAATCCAGGGGCGGATCAACGACAGGCCACACGCCACACGCATTTGTTTTTTATTCATGAACAGTTGGGATGCCGCATGGATTCCCCGGTCGAGCCGGGGAATGACGGGGAGGGGTAGTTCCCGCCGGCAAAATTTTCCACACCACTGCGGCCGAGCCGGGGAATGACGAAAGAGGGGGCGGTATTAGCTTTCTTTTCAATCTATTATGGGGCGTCATGGCATGGAGTTTTACGCCCCATACCCTTGAAAGACGCCGCCTCAAGGCCGCCTCCCCGAGCCAGCAGGGCCCCCGCCCTTTCAACGGCTCAGTTTCAGCCGTGGAACCCCCTTGGAATTCCTCAGGCCCACATACCAGCCGCCTTTTTTCTCCAGTGTGCCGCATTTGTATTTGCCATGCGTCCACACCTTGAAGGAAACGCACAGCCTGTTGCCCTTTACGTGCCAGCGCCCCACGTCAACCCGATTGGCCTGGCGGGCCCGCAAGGTGCCGTTGCGGAAAATCTGCACCCTGGCCTTCTTGCCCTTCCAGTAGGCGGTGCGCACCCCGGCCAGATTGCGCAACTGGGCCGCCGAAACGGGGGCCGAAAGGGCCGCCTCGCGCATGCCCGGGGCCAGCAGGGAGATCGCGGCAAGAGAAGAAAGAAGCAGCTTCCTCATGTTCGTCATCCATTCCTTTACCTCAACCGCCATCCACCCTTGCCAATATGTGATGGCACATATTGACGAAAAAAAGCCCCACGGCTCAAGTGCGGGGCTTTTTGAGGTAACTCGTGCATAGAGGGCTGGCCTCACTCGGTGGCTTCCACCACCTCATCGCCCTCTTCCGCGGCCATGCGCGCCTTGTCGGCCGCGCCCCTGGCCTCCGGATCGCGGTCAACCAGCTCGATCACCGCCATCGGCGCGTTGTCGCCATAGCGGAAACCGGCCTTGAGCACGCGGGTGTAACCACCGTTGCGCTCCGCGTAACGCGGCGCCAGCACCTCGAAGAGCTTACGCGCTTCCGCCTCCTTGCCCTGCAGGCGGGCGACGGCCAGCCGGAAGCAGGCCAGGCGCTTGTCCTTGTCCTGCCCCTTCTTGGCCAGCGTGATCAGCTTGTCGACGATGCCGCGCAGCTCCTTGGCCTTGGGCAGAGTGGTGACGATCTGCTCATGGGTGATGAGCGCCGCCGCCATGTTGGCGAACATCGCCTTGCGGTGTTCGTGCGTGCGGTTGAGCTTGCGGCCCTTTTTCCTGTGACGCATGGTAATAACTCCGGTTTCGCCGCCCGCGGCGGGCGCGATGCGTTATCAGTAATTGTTGTCGTATTTCCTGGCCAGTTCCTCGATGTTCTCCGGCGGCCAGTTGGGCACTTCCATGCCCAGGTGCAGGCCCATCTGCGCCAGCACCTCCTTGATCTCGTTGAGCGACTTGCGCCCGAAGTTGGGCGTGCGCAGCATCTCGGCTTCCGTCTTCTGGATCAGGTCGCCGATGTAGACGATGTTGTCGTTCTTCAGGCAGTTGGCCGAGCGCACCGAAAGCTCCAGCTCCTCCACCTTCTTCAGCAGCGCCGCGTTGAATTCCAGCTCCGGCTCCTTCTCCTCCGGCGCCTGCTGGGCCGGCTCCTCGAAGTTGATGAAGATCTGCAACTGGTCCTGCAGGATGCGCGCCGCGTAGGCCAGCGCGTCCTCCGGCGCCACCGAGCCGTCGGTCTCGATGGTCATGGTCAGCTTGTCGTAATCGAGCACCTGCCCCTCGCGGGTATTCTCCACCTTGTAGGAAACCCGCTTCACCGGCGAATAGAGCGAATCCACCGAGATCAGCCCGATGGGCGCGTCATCGCCGCGGTTCTGCTCGGCCGGCACGTAACCCTTGCCGCTGTTGACGGTGAGCTCCATGCGCAGCTCCACCCCCTCGTCGAGGGTGCAGATCACATGATCCTTGTTGAGAACCTCGACATCGGCGGTTTCCTCGATGTCCCCGGCGGTGACCGTGGCCGGGCCGGTCTTCTTCAGGGTGACGCGCTTCTCGCCCGGCGAATGCACGCGCAGCGCCAGCTCCTTGATGTTGAGCACGATGTCGGTGACATCCTCGCGCACTCCGGCGATGGACGAGAACTCGTGCAGCACCCCGTCGATCTGGATGGAGGTGACCGCCGCGCCCTGCAGCGACGACAGCAGCACCCGGCGCAGGGCGTTGCCCAGCGTCATGCCGAAACCACGCTCCAGCGGCTCGGCGACTATGGTCGCCTTCTTCTCCGGATCACGCCCCGGCTTCACTTCCAGCTTGGTGGGCTTGATCAGTTCCTGCCAGTTCTTCTGATTGACCTGCTGCATTTCGCTTGCGTCCTGTTGCTGCCCCCGGCGGAGCCGGGGAAAATATTCGTCTGCCGCCCTGACACCTCATGACCGGAACGGCCCCTGCCTCCGGCAAGGCGCGCCTTGGGCCTGCAAGCAGCCCTTGAGCCTTACACGCGCCGGCGCTTGCGCGGGCGGGTGCCGTTATGGGGTATCGGCGTCACGTCACGGATGGCGGTGATCGTCAGCCCCGCCGCCTGCAGGGCGCGCAGCGCCGATTCGCGCCCCGAACCGGGCCCGGAGACTTCCACCTCGATGGTCTTCATCCCGTGCTCCATGGCCGCCTTGGCGGCATCGTCAGCGGCCAGCTGGGCGGCATAGGGGGTGGACTTGCGCGACCCCTTGAAGCCCATCTTGCCGGCCGACGACCAGCTGATGGTGTTGCCCTGCACGTCGGTGATGGTGATCATCGTGTTATTGAATGTTGCGTTCACGTGAGCAACGCCGGTGGTGACGTTCTTGCGCTCCCTGCGGCGAACGCGCGTGGTATCCCGTGCCATTTTGTCTGCCTGTTCCTCGACTGCCACAAGGGGGCGGCTGTGCGCATCCCCCTTGCCGGTGAAATAACTGAAAAACCGCGCCCCGGCCCCGCCTTCCCGGAAGGGGCCGAAAACGCCTTACTTCTTCTTGCCGGCGATCGGCTTGGCCGGCCCCTTGCGGGTGCGGGCGTTGGTGTGAGTGCGCTGACCACGCACCGGCAGGCCGCGGCGATGGCGCAGCCCCCGGTAGCAGCCCAGATCCATCAGCCGCTTGATGTTCATCGCCACCTGGCGGCGCAGGTCGCCTTCCACGATGTAGTCGCGGTCGATGATCTCGCGGATCTGGATGACCTCGGAATCGGTCAGCTCGTTGACACGGCGCGCATCCTCGATGCCGGCCTTTTCGCAAATCTCCCGGGCGAATTTCGGGCCGATGCCATGAATATATTGCAGCGCGATAACCACGCGCTTGTTGGTCGGAATATTGACGCCTGCGATACGGGCCACTTGTCTGCCTCATTGCGATTGCGAACGCCACGGAACGCCCGCGGCCGTTCTAAGGTTTGTCACTTTCGGCTCTTGCCGTGTCACTCGAAACCCGCTGTGGGCATTTCCCATCCATCGGGGTGAATGCCTTCACGGGAAAAAGCCCCCCGCCAGACCCGCCCGGACAGGCGGGCCCATGCGGAAAGCCATTCATGCTACTTCGTAGGCGCCTCTCTTAAAGCCGACTGGCGTTCCCGTCAAGCGGCTTTTGGCAATCGCCCCCCGCGCCCGCGAAGTCATCAGATGCTGTCCAGCACCTCCTCGATCTGCTTCGTCACCTCGTCGATGGCCGCCATGCCATCGACCTTCTTCACGATCCCGGCCTTGCCGTAATAGTCGATAAGCGGCGAGGTCTGCTCGTGATAGGCCGCCAGGCGCGAGCGCACCGTCTCCTCGTTGTCGTCGGCGCGGCGGTTGAACTCGGTGGAGCCGCATTCGTCGCACACGCCTTCCACCTTCGGCTTCTCGAACTTGTCGTGATAGCCCTTGCCGCACTTGGCGCAGGTGAAGCGGCCGGTGATGCGCTCCACCAGCGCGTCGTCGTCTACCTCCAGAACCACCACCGCGTCGAGCTTCATGCCCTTGTCGGCCAGCATCTTGTCCAGCTCCTCGGCCTGCGCCACGGTGCGCGGGAAACCGTCGAAGATGACCCCGGCGCCGCTCTTCACGTCGTCCTCGTCGAGACGGTCGGAAATGATGTTGATGACGATCTCGTCGGAAACCAGCTCGCCCTTCTCCATCACCTCCTTGGCCTTCTTGCCATACTCGGTGCCGGCGGCCACCGCCGCGCGCAGCATGTCGCCGGTGGAAAGCTGGATGAGCCCGCGGCTCTTCTCGAGACGCTTCGCCTGGGTTCCCTTGCCGGCGCCCGGCGGTCCAAACATGATGATATTCATTTTTCCCTCTACCTCTTTTTCTTTTTCCCTCTGAGCCTGGATTTCTTCACCAGCCCCTCATACTGCTGGGCCAGCAGGTGGCCCTGTATCTGCGCCACCGTGTCCATGGTCACGCTGACCACGATGAGCAGCGAGGTGCCGCCGAAGTAGAACGGCACGCCAAGATAGGTGGTCAGCACCTCCGGCAGCAGGCACACGATGGTCAGGTATATCGCGCCCACGAAGGTGACGCGCGTCAATACGTAGTCGATGTATTCAGCCGTCTTCTCGCCCGGCCTGATGCCAGGAATGAAGCCGCCATACTTCTTCAGGTTGTCGGCCACGTCCTTGGGGTCGAACATGATCGCCGTGTAGAAGAAGGCGAAGAAGATGATCAGCGCCGCGTAGAACAGCAGGAACAACGGCTGCCCGCGCCCCAGCAGGGCGGTGACATAGGTCAGCCACTCCGGCCCCTGCCCCTGCATGAAGTTGGCCACCGTGATCGGCAGCAGCAGCAGCGACGAGGCGAAGATCGGCGGAATGACCCCCGCCGTGTTGAGCTTCAGCGGCAGGTGCGAGCTTTCGCCCTGGATTATCTTGTTGCCCTTCTGGCGCTTCGGATACTGGATGATGATGCGCCGCTGGGCCCGCTCCATGAACACGATGAAGGCGATGACCACCAGCGCCATGACGATTATGCCGATGATGGTGAAGGTGGAAAGCTGCCCCGTGCGCCCCAGCTCGAACATCTGCGCCAGCGCCGCCGGCAGCCCGGCCACAATGCCGGCGAAGATGATCAGCGATATGCCGTTGCCCACCCCGCGCTGGGTGATCTGCTCGCCCAGCCACATGAGGAAAACCGTGCCGCCGGTGAGCGTCACCACGGTGGAGAAGCGGAAGAACCACCCCGGATCGGTGACCACGTTGCCCTGCGCCTCCAGCCCCACGGCTATGCCATAGGCCTGCAGCGCCGCCAGTATGACCGTGCCATAGCGAGTATACTGGTTGATCTTCTTGCGCCCCTGCTCGCCTTCCTTCTTGAGCTGCTCCAGGTGCGGCGACACCGTGGTCATCAACTGGATGATGATCGAGGCCGAGATGTAGGGCATGATGTTGAGGGCGAAAATGGCCATGCGCCCCAGCGCCCCGCCGGCCATGGCGTTGATCCACCCCAGTATGCCGGTCGATTGCTGCTGCACCAGACGCGACAGCTCAAGCGCGTCGATGCCGGGGATGGGTATGTAGGTGCCCAGCCGGTAGACGATCAGCGCCGCCAGGGTGAACCATATGCGCTTCTTCAGCTCCTCCGCCTTGGCCAGGGCCGAGAAGTTGATATTGGCCGCCAATTGTTCCGCTGCCGATGCCATTACCGTTCCTGTTCACCGTTGACCGGGAAGATGCGGGATCTTCGAAACACCCCGCGCGGGGCAGCAGCCGGCGCTTTCACGCCGCCGCTACTTGTCTTCCGCCCTGGCCGCCTTCTTGCGCACGTAGGTCATTTCCACGCTGCCGCCGGCCTTCTCGATGGCCGCCACCGCCGAAGCCGAGGCATGGGCCACCTTGAGCTGCACCTTGGCCTTTATCTCGCCATTGCCCAGCACCCGGATGCCGCCCTTGGCGCGGCGCACCGCGCCCGCCTCGACGAGGGCCGCCTCGTCGATCGGCTTCCCGGCGTCGAGCCGCTTGGCGTCGATCAGCTCCTGGATGCGCCCCAGCGACACCTCGGCGAAGCGCTTCGGCGCATGCAGGCGGAAACCGCGCTTGGGCAGCCGCCGGTAGATCGGCATCTGGCCGCCCTCGAAGCCCTTGATGGCCACGCCGGAGCGCGACTTCTGGCCCTTGTGTCCGCGCCCGGCGGTCTTGCCGAGGCCGGAGCCGATGCCGCGGCCAACACGCTTGCGCGCCTTCTTCGAGCCAGGCGCCGGGGAAAGTTCATTCAACCGCATTGTCATTACTCCTCGACGACGCGCACAAGGTGCGAAACCTTGGCGATCATGCCGCGCACTTCCGGCGTATCCTTCAGGGTGCGCCTGCGATGCATCTTGCCCAGGCCCAGCCCGATGAGGGTGGCCCGCTGATCCTTGGGACGCCGGATCGGCGATCCGGTCTGCTCCACGGTTATGGTCTTTTCCTTAGGCATGAGCCCGGTATCCTCAAGCAGCTTGTCTGTTCAAACGACTGGTCTGGCGAATGGGCCCCGCTGGCGGGCCCCATGAACGGCCCTTATTCCTCGCTCGCCCGGACGGCGAAAACCTCCGACACCTTCTTGCCGCGGCGCGCCGCCACCTTGCGCGGGTTCTGCGCCTTTTTCAGGGCGTTGAAGGTGGCCCGCACCATGTTGTAGGGGTTCGACGACCCCACCGACTTGGCCACCACGTCGGCCATGCCCAGCGCCTCGAAGACGGCGCGCATCGGGCCGCCCGCGATGATGCCGGTGCCCGCCGGGGCCGAGCGGATGATCACCTTGCCGGCGTCGTGCTTGCCGGTGATGTCATGGTGCAGGGTGCGCCCCTCGCGCAGCGGCACCCGGATAAGCTCGCGCTTGGCCGCCTCGGTGGCCTTGCGGATGGCTTCCGGCACCTCGCGCGCCTTGCCGTGGCCGAAGCCCACGCGCCCCTTCTGGTCGCCGACCACCACCAGCGCGGCGAAGCCGAAACGGCGGCCACCCTTGACCACCTTGGCCACGCGGTTGATGTGCACCAGGCGGTCTACGAACTCGTTGTCGCGATCGTCGCGGTCTCTCATGGTGTTTACTCGCCTTTTCGCCTTCTAGAAATCCAGTCCACCCTCGCGGGCGCCCTCGGCCAGCGCCTTGACGCGGCCATGATAGATGTAGCCGCCGCGGTCGAAGACCACCTTCTCGACGCCGGCCTTCTTCGCCCGCTCGGCGATCAGCTTGCCCACCGCCTCGGCGGCCGCCTTGTCGCCGGTGCTCTTCAGCGACTTGCGCATCTCCGGCTCGTTCGACGAGGCGGCGGCCAGCGTGCGGCCAGCGCGATCGTCGATCACCTGGGCGTATATGTACTTGTTCGACCGGAACACCGACAGGCGCGGCCTGTCCCCGGCCTTCTTGCGCAGTGCGCGGCGCACCCGCGCCTTGCGCCTGTCCATAACACTCATCTTGCGCGCCATGGCATCATGACTCCTGTTCGCCGCCCGCCGGGCGGGCCCTGAAATTACTTCTTCTTGCCTTCCTTGCGGAAGATGTATTCATCGGCATAGCGAATGCCCTTGCCCTTGTAGGGCTCCGGCTTGCGCCATTCGCGGATCTCGGCCGCCACTTGGCCGACCTTCTGCTTGTCGATGCCGGAAATGACGATCTCCGTGGGCTTCGGAATCTGCACGTCGATCCCCTCCGGCACCTTGTATACGACATCGTGCGAATAACCAAGGTTGAGCTTGATGTCGCGCCCCTGCAGGGCGGCGCGGTAGCCCACGCCATTGATCAGCAGCGTCTTGGAAAAACCCTCGGTGACGCCCTGCACCATGTTGGCGATGATGGTGCGCGTCATGCCCCACGCCGAACGCGCCGGCTTGGAATCGTTGATCGGCCTGACCACCACCTGGTTGTCCTCGATGCTGACATCGACGAGATCGACGATCGCCGCCTCGAGCTGCCCCTTGGGCCCCTTGACGCTCACCGAACCCTCGGCCAGCGTCACCTCGACGCCAGAGGGAATGTCCACCGGTTTCTTGCCTATGCGAGACATTTGTCCTTGCCTTTCTGTCTCTTGCCTGTCCGCGCCGCCCGCCGCCCGTCATGCCCTGCGGCCTGATGACTGAAGATGGCGGACCTTGCAACCTGATCCTTGTATCGATGTTCCGAGGCCTCAGAAGACCCGGCAGATGACCTCGCCGCCGACATTCTCCTCGCGCGCCCTGGCGTCGCTCATCACCCCCTTGGAGGTGGAGAGGATGGAAATGCCCAGCCCGTTGTAGACCACCGGCATGTCGCTCACCGAGGTATAGACGCGCCGCCCCGGCTTGGAAACGCGCTTGATCTCGCGGATCACCGGCTCGCCGTCATAGTATTTCAGCTCCACCTCGATCTCCGCCTTGCCGCCCTCCAGCTGGGTGGTGGCGAAACCACGGATGTAGCCCTCGTCGGCCAGCACCTGCAACACGCGCTCACGCATGCGCGAAGCCGGCATGACCACCTTCGACTTGCCACGCGCATGCGCGTTGCGGATGCGGGTCAGCATGTCGCCAATGGGATCGGTAACCGTCATCTCACGATTCTCCTGGTTGTCCTGGCAGGAACCCCCTGCCCCGCTCCGCTCAACGGAGCGAAAACGTATTCGATCTCGAAGCCCCTACCAGCTCGACTTGGTCATGCCGGGAATGAGGCCCTTGTTGGAAAGCTCGCGCAGCGCGATCCTCGACATGCGCAGCTTGCGGTAATAGCCGCGCGGCCGCCCGGAAATGTCGCAGCGGTTGCGTATCCTCACCTTGGACGAGTTGCGCGGCAGCTTGGCCAGCTTCAACTGCGCCGCGAAGCGCTCCTCGATGGGCCGCGAACGGTCGCGCGCGATGGCCAGCAGCCGGGCCCGCTTGGAGGCATACTTGCGGGCCATCCGCTTGCGCTTGTTGTTGATCTCGATAGCGCCCTTTTTCGCCATAACCGGTTCTCTCTTTCCTTGAACTTTAGCCGCTTGAGCCTGTATCCGCCCTGCTTCCTCAGGCCGCCTGCGAACGCCGCTTGCGGAACGGGAAGTTGAAACCTTCCAGAAGCGCCATGGCTTCCTCATCGGTCTTCGCCGTCGTGGCCACCACCACGTCCAGCCCCAGCACCTTGTCGATCTTGTCGTAATCGATCTCCGGGAACACGATGTGCTCCTTGATGCCCAGGGCATAGTTGCCGCGCCCGTCGAAGCTCTTCGGGTTCAGGCCGCGGAAGTCGCGCACCCGCGGCAGGGCGATGGTCACCAGCCGGTCGATCATCTCGTACATGCGGTCGCCGCGCAGCGTCACCTTGACGCCGATGGGCATGCCCTCGCGCAGCTTGAAGGTGGCGATGGACTTGCGCGCCCGGGTGATGACCGGCTTCTGGCCGGCGATCTTCTCCATCTCCCCGGCGGCGATCTTGACCAGCTTGGAATCGCCCACCGCCTCGCCGACGCCCATGTTGAGCACGACCTTCTCAAGCCGCGGGATCTGCATCGGATTGGTATAGCCGAACCTCTCGATGAGCTGCGGCTTGATCACCTCGTCGTAATGCTTGCGCATGCGCGGGATGTATTTTTCCTTAGACATCGATCACTTCTCCCGACCGCTTCGAGAAACGCACCTTGCGGCCATCGTCCAGAACCTTGTAGCCAACCCTCGTCGCCTTGCCGTCCTTGGGGTCGATCAGGGCCAGGTTGGAAATGTGGATGGGAGCCTCCTTGGAGATGATCCCGCCTTCCGTCGTCTGGGTCTGCTTCTGATGGCGCTTGACCATGTTGACGCCCTTGACGATGGCCCGGTTCTCCTTGCGCAGAACCTTCAGCACCTCGCCCCTGGCGCCCTTGTCGCGCCCGGCGATGACCATCACCTGGTCGCCCTTCTTGATTTTCAGCTTGATGGGCATCACAGCACCTCCGGAGCCAGCGAAATGATCTTCATGTGGTTCTTGGCCCTCAGCTCGCGCGGCACCGGGCCGAAGATGCGCGTGCCGATGGGCTCGCCCTGGTTGTTGATCAGCACCGCCGCGTTGCGGTCGAAGCGGATCACCGAACCGTCGGGACGCTTGATGTCCTTGGCGGTGCGCACCACGATGGCCTTCATCACCTGGCCCTTCTTCACCTTGCCGCGCGGGATGGCCTCCTTCACCGACACCACGATGACATCGCCAACGTGGGCATACTTGCGCTTCGAGCCGCCCAGCACCTTGATGCACTGCACCCGCCGCGCCCCGGAGTTGTCGGCCACTTCCAGCTTTGTTTCCGCCTGAATCATGGCATCACCCGTTTTCTTTCTCTCGCGGCATGCGGCCCGTGTTCACCGGCCCATGCCGCAATCCTTACCTTCAGCCGTCGAGCGCCCTGGATTCAGGCGTTCCTGGCCTCAACCTTCTCGATCACCATCCAGCGCTTGTTGCGCGAGATGGGCCGGCATTCCTGAATGCGCACGATATCGCCCGTCTTGCACGAATTGTCGGCGTCGTGGGCGGCGTATTTCTTGCTCCGCCGCACCGTTTTCTTCAGCAGCGGATGGGTGAAGCGGCGCTCGACAAGCACCGTCACCGTCTTGTCGTTCTTGTCCGACACCACCGTGCCCTGCAGGATGCGTTTCGGCATCTCCAATTCTCCAAACTCTGCGCGCCTTCACCATGAAAGACGCCACTGTTGATCATCCGGCCCGGATTCAGGCCTTCTCCTGCGCGGCCTTCCTGGCCCGCGCCGTCTGTTCCGTCTTGATGCGCGCCACGTCGCGCCGCACCTGGCGCACGCGGGCGGTGTTCTCCAGCTGCCCGGAAGCCTTCTGGAAGCGCAGGTTGAACTGCTCCTTCTTCAGCTTCAGCAGCTCCTCGGCGAGCTGGTCGTCGCTCATCGCCCTGATGTCAGCCGCTTTCATCGCTAAATCCTCACCTATTCACCCGGCCGCGACACGACGCGGCACTTCACCGGCAGCTTCATGGCCGCCAGCCGCAGCGCCTCGAGAGCCACATCGCGCGGCACGCCGTCGATCTCGAACATGATGCGCCCGGGGCGCACCTTGGCGGCCCAGTATTCCACCGAGCCCTTGCCCTTGCCCATGCGCACTTCCGTCGGCTTCTTGCTCACCGGCACGTCGGGGAAGATGCGGATCCACACCTTGCCGGCGCGCTTCATGTGGCGCGTCATGGCCCGCCGCGCCGCCTCGATCTGGCGCGCCGTGACCCGCTCCGGCTCCAGCGCCTTCAGGCCGTAGGCGCCGAAGTTGAGCGTCGTGCCGCCCTTGGCAACGCCCTTCAGGCGCCCTTTCTGCATCTTGCGAAACTTGGTTCGCTTCGGCTGCAACATGGTTCAAATCCTCGCAAGTAAACTGTTTCTTCCCGCCGCTTTCCTAGCGCGCCGCCCGGCGCGGGCCGGAACGGCGCGGGCCGGGGCGTCCGCCGGGACGGCCGCCTTCCTGGATCTTGCGCTCGGCATTCTCCTGGCCGGCCGGGTCGTGTTCCATGATCTCGCCCTTGAACAGCCACACCTTGATGCCGTTGGTGCCATAGGCGGTGACCGCCGTGGCGGTGCCGTAATCGATGTAGGCGCGCAGCGTGTGCAGCGGCACGCGGCCCTCGCGATACCACTCGGTGCGCGCGATCTCGGCCCCGCCCAGGCGCCCGCCGCAGTTGATGCGGATGCCCTTGGCGCCCATGCGCATGGCCGACTGCACGGCCCGCTTCATGGCCCGCCGGTAGGCCACCCGCCGCTCCAGCTGCTGGGCGATGTTGTCGGCCACCAGTTGCGCGTCGATCTCCGGCTTGCGCACCTCGACGATGTTCAGGTGAACGTCGGAGTCGGTCATACCCGCCAGCTTGCGGCGCAGCTTCTCGATGTCCGCGCCCTTCTTGCCGATGATCACGCCAGGGCGCGCCGTGTGAATGGTCACCCGGCACTTCTTGTGCGGGCGCTCGATGACGATGCGCGAGATGCTGGCGTTCTTCAGCGTCTTCATCAGGTAATCGCGGATGCGCATGTCCTCGTGCAGCAGCCGGCCATACTCGGCCCCTTCCGCGTACCAGCGCGAATCCCAGTTGCGGTTCACCCCGAGGCGGAACCCGATCGGATTTACTTTCTGACCCATCAGCTGGCCTCCTCGACTTCACGAACCACAATGGTCAGTTGCGAAAACGGTTTCAGGATGCGCCCCACGCGGCCGCGCGCCCGCGGCTTCCAGCGCTTCATCACCATGCGCCGGCCCACGTGAGCCTCGGCGACGATCAGGCTGTCGATGTCCAGCCCGTGGTTGTTCTCGGCGTTGGCGATCGCCGATTCCAGCGTCTTCTTCACTTCCCGCGCAATGCGCTTGCGCGAGAAGGTCAGCTCGGCCAGCGCCTTGTCCACCTTCTTGCCGCGGATCATGGCGGCCACCAGGTTCAGCTTGATGGGGCTGATGCGCATGTTGCGGTTGATGGCGATGGCCTCGTTTTCGGCGCAACGGCGCGGATTTTTCTTCTTGCCCATGGCGCTTACTTCCTCTTCGCTTTCTTGTCGGCGCCGTGGCCGTAGTAGGTGCGGGTCGGCGCGAACTCGCCGAACTTGTGGCCCACCATGTCCTCGGTCACCAGCACCGGAACGTGCTGGCGGCCGTTATGCACGGCGAAGGTCAGGCCGACGAACTGCGGCAGAATGGTGGAGCGCCGCGACCACGTCTTGATCGGAGCCGAACGCCCCGATTCGCGCGCCGCTTCCGCCTTCTTCAACAGATACCCGTCGACGAACGGGCCTTTCCAGATAGAACGAGCCATTGGACCTCAATCCCTTAACGTTTCTTGCGCAGATGGCGCGAACGCACGATGTACTTGTCGGACGGCTTCTTGCCGCGTGTGCGCTTGCCCTTGGTGGGCTTGCCCCACGGGGTGACCGGATGGCGGCCACCGGAGGTGCGGCCCTCGCCGCCGCCATGCGGGTGATCCACCGGGTTCATGGCCACGCCACGCACCTTGGGGCGGCGGCCCTTCCAGCGCATGCGCCCGGCCTTGCCGAAATTCTGGTTCATGTTGTCGGAGTTGGACACCGCGCCGACGGTGGCCATGCACTCGGCCCGCACCATGCGCATCTCGCCCGACTTCAGGCGCAGCATGGCGTAGCCCTGGTCGCGCCCCACCAGTTGCGCGTAGGTGCCCGCCGCGCGGGCGATCTGGCCGCCCTTGCCCGGCTTCATCTCGATGTTGTGCACGATGGTGCCGATGGGCATCACCGAAAGCGGCATGGCGTTGCCCGGCTTGACGTCCAGCGCCTCGTCGGAAGCCATCACCTCGTCACCAACCGCCAGCCTCTGCGGCGCGATGATGTAGGACAGCGCCCCGTCCGGATACTCGATCAGCGCGATGAAGGCGGTGCGGTTGGGATCGTATTCGATGCGCAGCACCTTGGCCGCCTCGTCCTTGCGGGTGCGGCGGAAATCTATCTTGCGGTAGCTGCGCTTGTGCCCGCCACCACGATGGCGCACCGTGATGCGCCCGTGGTTGTTGCGCCCGCCGCTCTTGGTGAGGCCCTCGGTCAGCGACTTGACCGGCTTGCCCTTGTAGAGGTGCGAGCGGTCGATGAGCACCAGACCGCGCTGGCCGGGAGTAATGGGCTTGAAGTTTTTCAGTGCCATTGTATCCGTCCTTCGTTTCCCTACAGACCGCCGGTCACGTCGATGTTCTCGCCCTCGGCGAGGGTGACGATGGCCTTCTTTACATCCGACTGGCGGCCAAGGGTATTGCGGAAACGCTTCACCTTGCCCTTGCGGTTGAGGGTGTTGACGCTCTTCACCTTGACGCCGAACAGCGCCTCGACCGCCGCCTTGATCTGCGGCTTGGTGGCGGTGCGCGCCACGTTGAACATCACCTTGTTATACTCGCCCATGATCGTCGATTTCTCGGTGATCACCGGCGACAGGATGATGTCGTAGTAGTGTTCCTTGCTCATTTGAACCGCTCCTCCAGCGCTTCCACCGCCGCTTTCGTCAGCACCA
>CAZXTT010000187.1:0-8998 GCA_964643775.1 uncultured Rhizobiaceae bacterium
ATTGCTGAAGCGCGGGAAGGGCGAGCAGCACCTGTTGTTGCGCGATCACGGACGGGTGGCGCAGGTGCGCTGCCTTGGCGAAGACATCGGCAATGAACCGTTCGTGCTGGAGGTGGTGGCCGGGGACTTTCCCGATATAGAAAAGCATCAGCGGCTGCTGAAACGTTTCGCCGACCTGTTTCGCAACCGGCCCGACACGCGGCGGAAAGCCGGCTGGAGCGTCGGCGCGATGCGCCATCGCGATGCCCTGGCGGCACTGGACAGGCGCATGGAGGGGCGAAGCTATCGCGAGATCGCCATCTTCCTGCATGGGGAACGCTTGGTTCAGGAAGACTGGAACAAGCCTGATCAGAGCCTGAAAAACCGCGTCATCCGCAGCGTCAAGCGCGGCTTTGGACTGATGAACGGCGGTTATCGGAAGCTGCTGTCGTGATGCCCGGATGCCCGTTGCAAGGGGTATCGGCTTCATGGTCGGCGGGAAACGATACTGCCGCGCCCGGACGCGCTGTCTCATGTTGCCTTGCGTTCGATCAATTTCGCTGAAGCAGGAGGCAACATGACCAGCAACGATGATCGGCGGTATCCCGACGGGCCGTTCCTGACCACGCGAGAGGCGGCGCGTTACCTGAAGCTGAAGCCCAACACGCTGGAGAAGATGCGCGTCTATGGCGGCGGTCCGGTCTATCGCAAGCATGGCCGGCACGTGCGCTATCACATCGATGATCTGACCGCCTGGTCGGATATGCGCAAGAAGGACATGACGTCCGATGACTAGGTGTTTCACCCGCGTCGAGATTGCCTTTTATCCGGAATATCTGAACCACTGGCTGCGGTTCGGCAGGGAGGATGACTGGCTCGATCTCGACCGGCGGCGCGCGCTGGCCTTTTTCGAGCCGGGGCGGGTCTTCGGTTATGTCCGCTGGTGGGCCAACCTGTTCGGAACCCGGGATTGGCGGTTCGTGATCATCCGTTCGGTGGGGCCGGGCGCGTCGTGCAGCCGTGTTCCGGGCGTGTTTCCCGGCGGAGAAATCCTGTTGCAGGCAAGCGGTGGCGTGGCGGTGAAGCGCGCGCTGCGGGAGATAGACAGGCTGGAGGCCAAGGGTTTCGAACCGGCGGATGTGTCGCCTTCCTACTATCGGCATGTGCACAATCGGCTCGTCACCAAGCGCCAGGTTCGCGCCTATTCGCGCGATCAGCACGCGGCCTGGCAGGCATTGCAACGGGTGTCGCCATGAGGCGGCGGGAGCTTATTGCGATGGCCGTCAGCGTGTTCGCGCTGGTTGCCGTATCCGTCTTCGAGATGCCTAAGAAACTGATCTACAACGGCTCCGCGAGCGCGCCCATCGGCTTTTATTGGGTGGATCACGGGCAAGTTTCGCGGGGTGATTTCGTGTTCACGCGCCTGCCGTCATGGGCGGAAATGATCATCGAGCAGCGTGGTTATCTGCCGCCGGGTGTTCCCCTGATCAAGCGCGTTGTGGGCGTTGCCGGTGATCGAATTTGCCGCCGGGGAGACACGATTTTGGTCAATGGCGCTGTCGTCGCGGTGGCGCGAATGCGTGATGAAACGGGGCGGAAACTGCCGGTCTGGCAAGGCTGCCGCGTTCTCTCGCGGGATGAATTTTTTCTGCTGCAAGAGCATCCGCGATCGTTCGACGGGCGGTATTTCGGGGCCATCAACCGGCGTTTCATCATCGGTCGCGCGACAAGATTGCGATCTCCCTGGAGCCAAGGTGGTCAGGAGTGATCCACCGTTATCGGGAAGTTTGATCGGGCAAGGCATCGGCGCACTGGAGGGCAAGATAAAAGGGAGTGGTGCAAGCTTGCCGTAACCCATTGTCCGCGCGTCGGAATTGGTTGCACATGCCGTGAAGGGCCACGTGCAGGTGTTTACCCGTTAGTTCTTGATATTCCAGCGCAAAAGATGGTGCGGGCGCGACATGCGACTTTCCCTCTGGAGCGCTTGACGCCAAGTTTCGGGACGATGCTCATGGGCGATGATGGAAGGGATGAATTCAGGCCGAGGGCGGGGCGCATTCGCAGCCGTGGTGGCGCGCGATCCGGAAGCTTTCTGCGGCGGGTATTGCGGCATGCATCCCTGGCCGGGGGAAAAGGGATCGCTGCCGGCAGGGCGCGGCGAGGGACGTCCGGCGCGCGCGGCGGACATGGCGGGCGGACGCTTCATCGTCCTGGCCGGGGACAGTATTTCGGGCCGGCGCAACGACGGGTCATCATCAAGGCCAGGATCGTCAGGCTGAAATCAGCTGGCATGGCGGCGGCGCGGTTGCATCTGCGCTATATCCAGCGCGACGGGGTCGATGAAGAGCGCGGGCCGGGGCGGCTATACGACGCGCAAAGCGATGAAGCCGACGGCAAGGCGTTTCTCGAACGCAGCGCGGGCGATCGTCATCAGTTCCGTTTCATCGTTTCGCCCGAGGATGGGGCGGAGATGGCCGACCTGAAACCCTTCGTGCGCGACCTGATGCGAACCATGGAAAATGATCTGGGGACGCGCCTGGACTGGGTGGCGGTGGATCATTTCAATACCGGCCAGCCACACAGCCATATCGTGGTGCGCGGGAAGAACGAGAAGGGAGAAGACCTGGTCATCGACCGCGATTACATCTCGCATGGCATGCGCCAGCGGGCCGGCGAGCTTCTGACGCTGGAGCTTGGGCCGCGCACGACGCGCGAGATCATCGACCGTCTCGGGAAGCAAATCGAACAGGATCGCTTCACCGATCTGGATCGCGCGCTGATCCGGCGGGCCGAGGACGGTATCGTGCGAACCCATGCCACGGTGGCGGGCAGGCCGGCGGATCGCATCGCGCAGGCCATGCGCGTGAAGCGTTTGCGGCATCTGCGGCGGCGGGGGCTGGCAAGGGAGGTGCGAGGTGGTGTCTGGGAACTTTCTCCCGACCTGGAGGCGACGCTGCGGCGGGCCGGCGAGCGGAAGGACATCATCAAGACCATGCATCGCGGCCTGAAGCGCGCGGGGCTGGAAGTGGGTGCGATGGCCTTCAGCATTCATGACCCGGCGGACAGGCATGCCGGAGTCGTGACCGGCAGGATTGTCGATCGCGGCCTGCATGACGAGCTGAACGATACGCATTACATCCTCGTCGATGCCGCCGATGACCGGGTGCATTACATCGTCGTCGATCCGCGCGAGGACATGCGGGATTATCCGGTGGGGGCTATCGTCGAAGCGCGTCCCGCCGCCATCGGCCCCGGCAGCGCCGATCGCCTGATCGCCGAGGTGGCGCGGGAAAACGGTGGAATATATTCGCCCAAGACGCATCGGGCGCATGATCCACGCGCATCGGCGCGCTTCATCCGGGCGCACGTGAACAGGCTGGAGGCCCTGCGGCGCATGAACCTTGTGCGGCGCCTGGCCGATGGCTCGTGGGACATCCCCGAGGACTTCGAGAACCGTCTGGCGGCGCGGGCCGCGGCGCGTGGGCGGCTGGCCGCCCGCATCACGACTCTGTCGTTCCTCTCACTCGAAGAGCAGGTGGCGGCGCGCGGGGCGACCTGGCTCGATCAGCAACTGCTGGCCGAGCAGCCGCCGGCCCCGCGCGGTGAGCGTTTCGGGGCGGACGCCATGAAGGCCTTGCGACGGCGGCGGGAATATCTCGCCGGACAGGGATTGGCCGAGGAGGGAAAAGCCGGCTGGCGCTATCGGCGCAATCTCTTGCAATACCTGCGCCGGCGGGAGCTGACGGCGGTGGGCGAGCGCATGGCCGGGGAGAAGGGACTTGCCCATGTCCCGGCGCGGGAGGGGGAGCGGATATCCGGGGTCTATTCCGGGGCGGTGCGCCTGGCCAGTGGCAAGTTCGCCGTCATCGAAACATCGAAGGAGTTCAGCCTCGTTCCCTGGCGGCCCGTGTTGGAGCGCCGTCGGGGGCAGACCATCACCGCCATCACGCGCGGCGAGTCAGTTTCGTTCGAGTTCGGCAAAAAGCGCGGCCTGGGCATCGGCTGAGCGAGTTTTCCGATGTCTGGCATGCCCGGCGCCGGTTCATGATCGAAAGAATGCGCGGAAAACTTATCTTGCTGGTGTTGGGCGGGATTGGCGGGGTCTGGATGATGTTTCCCCAGGCTTCGTTAGTTGGATTATCTTGGAAAGCATCCTATTGATCTGAAAGCGGTTTTTTCACGTTCTGTCGTTCGGGAGCAAGCGGGGACTCACCCCATCAACCGACGACAGAGCCATGACGCCAGCGAAACTTCTCACAGGTCAGGTGATCGCCGTGTTCGCCGTGGTCGGCGGCGGCATCTGGGGCGCGACGCAGTGGGTGGCGGGGCGGCTCGGTCATCAGCCGGGACTGGGGGAGCCGTGGATCACCATCGCCGGGCATCCGGTCTATCCGCCGTGGCGGCTGTTCGAGTGGTGGTATGCCTATGAGGCCTATGCGCCGGATATCTTCGCCCGCGCCGGCCTCATGGCGGCGGCGGGCGGCATCGCCGGCATCGTGGTGGCCATTGCCGGCTCCCTGTGGCGGGCGCGGGAAGCCCGCATGGTCACGACCTATGGCTCGGCGCGCTGGGCCGAGGGCAAGGACATTCGCAAGTCCGGCCTGCTGAATGGCGATGGCGTTTTTCTCGGGCTGTGGCGGGGCCGGTATCTGCGCCATGACGGGCCGGAGCATGTCATGTGCTTTGCTCCGACGCGCTCGGGCAAGGGCGTGGGCCTGGTGGTGCCGACGCTGCTGTCCTGGCCGCATTCCGCCGTCATTCACGACATCAAGGGCGAAAACTGGCAGCTCACCGCCGGCTGGCGCGCGCGTTTCTCCCATTGCCTGCTGTTCGATCCGACCAATCCGGAGAGCGCCAGATACAATCCGCTGCTGGAGGTGCGCAAGGGGCGTTTCGAGGTTCGCGACGTTCAGAACATCGCCGACATCCTGGTCGATCCGGAAGGCGCGTTGGAGCGGCGCAATCACTGGGAAAAGACCTCCCATTCGCTGCTGGTCGGCGCCATCCTGCACGTGCTCTACGCCGAAAAGGACAAGACGCTGGCCGGTGTGGCGGCCTTTCTTTCCGATCCGTCGCGCTCCTTCGAGCGCACGCTCAGGGTGATGCTGCACACCAATCACCTGGGCAGCGAGGATGAACCGCGGGTTCACCCGGTGGTGGCGCAGGCGGCGCGCGAGCTGCTCAACAAGTCGGAGAACGAGCGCTCCGGTGTGCTGTCCACCGCCATGTCGTTTCTCGGCCTGTATCGCGACCCGACGGTGGCGGAAGCGACCTCGCGCTGCGACTGGCGCATCGCCGACCTGATGGACGCGGAGCGGCCCGTTTCGCTCTATCTCGTCATCCCGCCGTCGGACATCTCGCGCACCAAACCGTTGGTGCGGCTGATCCTCAACCAGATCGGGCGGCGGCTCACCGAGCGCCTGGCGCTGGGCCACGCGCGGGGGCGGCGGCATCAGCTGCTGATGATGCTCGATGAGTTCCCCGCGCTGGGTCGGCTGGATTTCTTCGAAAGCTCGCTTGCCTTCATGGCCGGATATGGCGTGCGGGCGTTTCTGATCGCGCAGTCGCTCAACCAGATTTCCAAGGCCTATGGCGAGAACAATTCCATTCTCGACAACTGCCATGTGCGCGTCGCCTTCGCCACCAACGACGAGCGCACGGCAAGGCGCATCAGCGACAGCCTCGGCACGGCGACGGAATTGCGCGCCCAGCGCAATTACGCCGGGCATCGCCTGGCGCCGTGGCTGGCGCATGTCATGGTCTCGCGGCAGGAAACCGCGCGGCCACTGCTCACCCCCGGCGAGGTGATGCAACTGCCGGCGGAGGAGGAGATCGTCATGGTCTCCGGTCAGCCGCCGATCCGGGCGAGGAAGCTGCGTTACTACGAGGACGCCAACTTCACGAGCCGTGTTTGCCCGCCTCCGGCGTCATGGGTGGATGGTCGCTGGGTGGATTGTCCGCCACCCCGGCCAGACGACTGGGGCGATCAGGTGCGCGCGCCGCATGCCGGCCTGGCCGGCGGGCAAGCTGATTCCCTTGCCTTGCCGGAAGACGATGACGGCGGCCTGAAGCGCCACCCCGAGCTGATGGAGGCGCCCACGCGCGCGCCGGAGGCCAAGCACGCGCCGGATGCCGGGCTTCTCGATGACGATTTCGATGACGTGGACGGCGAGCGCCCGAGGTGGACGAGCCGCGACGCGGCCCTGCGCCGGGCGCACGCCATGAACAACGGCGCCGATGGGCGCGCCGACGATGACCTGTTGCCGAAATTCTGAAAGAGGGGGAGCCAGTGATGAAACCGCGTCTCAATGTTCATGTCGCCAGCGAGCTGTTCGAGCAGGTGGAGATCGCCGCGAAGCGCCCCGGCGTTACCAAGGCGGCGGTGGTGGAAGCGGCGCTGCGGGGGTTCTTTTCCAGGGAGTTCGATGATCAGCGCGACAGCGCGCTGATCCGGCGGCTGGATCGCCTGAGCCGGCAATACGAGCGGCTGGAGCGCAATCTCGCCATCACCACGGAGACGCTGGCGCTGTTCATCCGCTTCTTTCTCACCGTCACGCCACCCCTGCCACAGGCCGATCAGGAGGCGGCCCGCGCGCTGGGCAAGGAGCGGTTCGAGTATTTCATCGGCCAGCTGGGACGGCGGCTGGCGGGCGGCAAGAACATGATCCGCGACGTGCTGGAGGAGATCAGCGCCAGCGAACAGGACTTCTTCACCGAAGAGGAGATCGCCCTGCTGAAAGCCATGCGCGATGGAGGCGAGGCCAATGCCTGAGCGCTTCCATCCCGCGACAATCGACCGGCGCCGCACCATGCTGCGCACCGCCATGGGGCCGCGGATCGCCGCCGCGCTGGCGGACGAGAAGGTGATCGAGGTGATGGTCAATCCGGACGGGCGGCTGTGGATCGACCGCCATGGCGATGGCCGCGTCGATACGGGCAAGCGGCTGGGCGCGGCGGAGGTGGAGCGGATCATCCGGCTGGTGGCCAGCCACGTGGGGCAGGAATGCCATGGCGGGCAGCCCATCGTCTCGGCGGAGCTGCCGGAAAGCGGAGAGCGCTTCGAAGGGCTGCTGCCGCCGGTGGTGTCCGCGCCCTGCTTCTCCATCCGCAAGCCGGCGAAGGCCCTCTACCGGCTGTCGGATTACGTCGCGGCGAGCATCATGACGCCGCCTCAGGCCGGCGCGCTGGCCGAGGCCGTGGCGGCGGCGCGCAACATCCTGGTGGTTGGCGGCACCAGCTCCGGCAAGACGACGCTGGTCAACGCGCTTCTCGCCGAGGTGGCGGACAGCGGCGACAGGGTGATCCTGATCGAGGACACGCGCGAGCTGCATTGCGCGGCGCAGGATCACGTCAGCCTGCGCACCAGGCCCGGTGTCGCCTCGCTCGCCGACCTGGTGCGCTCCACGCTGCGCCTGCGGCCCGATCGCATCATCGTCGGCGAGGTGCGCGGCGCGGAAGCGCTGGACATGCTCAAGGCCTGGAACACCGGCCACCCCGGCGGCATCACCACCGTTCATGCCAATTCCGCCCATGCCGGGCTCTACCGGCTGGAGCAGCTGATTCAGGAAGCCGTGGTCACCGTGCCCCGCCGTCTCATCGCGGAGGCCGTCGACGTGGTCGTGTTCCTGAAGGGGCGCGGCGCGGCACGCCGTGTCGAGACCGTCGCCGCGCTCAAGGGTCTGAGCGCGGAGGGCGATTACCGCCTCGCTCCGCTCACTCCCGATCGTCTCGTTCCGAACGTGTGAAACAGAAGGAGGTTATCCATGCGCTTTTCCAGAATTCATCAGTGTCTTCGTTTGTCGCGCCGGGGCGCGGTTCTCGCCGGCCTGGGCATTGCCGCCATGCTGGCCCAGTCCGAGGTGGCGCTGGCCGCCGGGTCGGGCATGCCCTGGGAGGCGCCGCTGACCCAGATTCTGCAATCCATCGAGGGGCCGGTGGCGCGCATCATCGCCGTGATCATCATCGTCATCACCGGCCTGTCGCTGGCCTTCGGCGAGACCGCGGGCGGCTTTCGGCGGCTGATCCAGATCGTCTTCGGCCTGTCCATCGCCTTCGCGGCGACGAGCTTCTTCCTGTCGTTCTTCTCCTTCGGCGGCGGGGCGCTGGTTCCATGAGCATCGAGGGCTTCGAGATACCCCTGCACCGGGCCCTGACCGAGCCGATCCTGCTGGGCGGGGCGCCGCGCAATGTGGCCATCATCAACGGCACGCTGGCCGCCGCCCTCGGGCTGGGCCTGCAGCTGTGGCCGGTGGGGGTGGCCGTCTGGGTGATCGGCCATGGCATCGCCGTTTTCGCGGCGCGCAGGGATCCGGCCTTCATGGAGGTGCTGATCCGCCATGTCCGCCACAAGCCATACCTTTCCTGCTGACGAGGCCGTGATGCTGAACCTGACCGAATATCGCGCCCGTCCGGCGCAGCTTGCCGATTATCTGCCGTGGGCCTGCCTGGTGGCGCCCGGCGTGGTGCTCAACAAGGACGGAAGCTTTCAGCGCTCCGTGCGTTTCCGCGGGCCAGACCTGGAAAGCGCCACGCAGGCGCAGCTCGTCGCCACGTGCGCGCGGATCAACAACGTGCTGCGGCGTTTCGGTTCCGGCTGGGCGCTGTTCTTCGAGGCCGAGCGACGCCCGGCGCGGGATTATCCGCGCGGCGATTTTCCCGATCCGGTTTCTCGCCTCGTGGACGAGGAGCGCCGCGCCGCCTTCGAACAGACCGACGCGCTGTTCGAGAGCCGTTACGTGCTGACCTTCACCTACCTGCCGCCGGTGGAGCAGGCCGGCTGGGCCGAGCGGTGGCTCATCGAGGGATCGGGTGAAGGAAAAGGGCCGGATTACCGCGACCATCTGCAAGCCTTCATCCGGCGCACCGACCGGGCGCTGGACTTGCTGGCGAGGCTGATGCCCAGGATCGCGCCGCTGGATGACGCCGAAACGCTCACCTATCTGCACGACTGCATCTCCACCCGGCGCCATGACATCGCCGTGCCGGAGGTGCCCGCCTATCTCGACGCGGTGCTGGCGGA
>CAZXTT010000188.1:0-2109 GCA_964643775.1 uncultured Rhizobiaceae bacterium
GTTCGAGCTGGGCATGGGGCCGGTGGCGCTGGCCTTCGCCGGGGCGTCTTCCAAGGGGGATCATGCCCTCATGGACGAGCTGATCGCCGCCCACGGACTTGAGGAGTTCGCCGACAGCTGGCTGCGGGCCAAGGGGCTCGAATGGGCCGCCGAGCTGATCGGCGCGGAATATCCACGCGAGGAAGGAGAGAGCAGATGAAACGACCGGCTGAACGGCTGGGCGCGATGGCGCTCGCCGTGTTGTTGAGCATATCCGCCGCGGCCATGGCGGATGATGGTTGGGGCGGCTGCTGGTGGGGCGGAGATTGCGATCGGCGCTATCTGAACATCACGACCCGCCAGGGCAACGCCACCTTGTCGATCGGTTATTCGTGCCGGGGTGCCTGGCGGCATGTCTGGGGCAGGCCGGATGCGCGCGGCACGATCAGCCAGTGGCTGAACGCCGACGCGGCCTTCGCCAGCGGCTCGCTGTGCGTGGAGTTGCCCGCCGAAATCCACGAAGTCCGCGTCATCTCCATGGGTGGCCATTGCGGCCAGGAGGTGGACGGCATCACCGTCCGCGCCAGCAAGCCTGGCGGGAACACGGTGCTGCGCCGGGCCTTTGGCGCCGGGAACACGGTCAGCCTGCCGGGGTGCCACGTGCGCATGGGCATTGGCGAGGACGGCGCGATCTCCCATGGCGGCATCGCGCTCGACTTCGCCGATGGCTACGGCTTCGGCGACAGTTACGCGCGCGGCTTCTTCTACAGCATTTACGACGGTTTCGGCGCGCGCGGGGTGCGCCCGTTCGGCGTCGATTTGCGCGCCATCGGCGAGTTCAACACCTACCACTACCGGATCGAGATTCCCGCCATGGGCCATGGCGGCTGGTGGTGGATGCATCAGGGGGAGTGAAGGACGATGAGGATGACAAGGAAGCTTCTGTGCGCCGGCATGGCATTGGTGCTGGGGCTGATCGGGCCGGGCATGATGACGCGGCAGGCCCATGCGATCGTGGTGTTCGATCCGGCCAACTACGGGCAGAATCTGTTGCAGGCGGCGCGCGCGCTGACCCAGATCAACAACCAGGTGCGGCAGATCACCAATCAGGCGCAAATGCTGGTCAACCAGGCGCGCAACCTGACCAGCCTGCCGACCTCGCTGGCGGCGGAAATGCAGGCCTCCCTGCGGCGGATCGACTCGCTGATCGACCAGGCGCGCGGGCTGGCCTACCGGGTTTCGGCCATCGACGAGAAATACCGCCAGCTGTTTCCCGAGCGCTATGCCTCCGCCGTCTCGACGTCGCAAATCCTGCGCGACGCGCGGCAGGCATGGGAGCTGGCCCGGCAGGGCTTTCGCCATAGCCTCAAGGTGCAGGCGCGGGTCATCGAGCAGGTGCGCGCCGATGCGCCGCGGCTGGACCGGCTGATCGCCGAGAGCCAGGGCGCCGTTGGCAACCTGCAGGCCTTGCAGGCGGGCAATCAGCTCACCGCGCTGGCGGCCAAGCAGACGATGCAGCTTCAGACACTGCTGGCAGCCGCGGCACGGGCCGAGGCGCTGGATCGCGCCCGCGCCATTGCCGCCCGCGAGCAGGGTCGGGCGCGCTTCACCCGCTTCCTGGGCGATGGTTCCGCCTACACGCGGCGCTGAGGGGAGCGGGGACAATGGACGATCTCAATGTCATCGATCAGTTCACGCGCACCTTCGTTACCTACATCGATTCCGGCTTCGGCCTGCTGGGTTCGGACGTCGCCTTCCTGACCACGGCGCTGATCGGCATCGACATCACGCTGGCGGGGCTTGCGTGGGCGCTTTCCGAGGACAGGTCGATCATTCCGGCATTGATCCGCAAGGTGCTATACGTCGGGGCCTTCGCCTTCATCCTCAATAACTTTTCGGCGCTGGCGAACGTCATTTTCGACAGTTTCGCCGGGCTTGGCCTGAAGGCGACCGGCTCGCCGATCTCCGCCGCCGATCTCATGCGGCCCGGTTTCGTCGCGGCCACCGGCTATGACGCCGCCAAGCCGCTGCTGGAGGAAGTCTCCAACCTGATCGGGCCGGTCGCCTTCTTCGAGAGCTTCGTCACCATCGCGGTGCTGATGTTCGCCTGGGTCGTGGTGCTGCTGGCCT
>CAZXTT010000189.1:0-1887 GCA_964643775.1 uncultured Rhizobiaceae bacterium
GACGGCGGCGAATATCTGCAATTGGCGGATGGTGATGCGGCGGGCGAGGCGGCCGGGCTTCGGCATAGATTTTCCTCTATGGCCAATATCGAAACTATCGATTTTCCTTATAGGCAAAAAGATGCTTAAACGCCAGCCCAAGGATGCGGCAACATCCACTCATTCATTTGTCCGCGCCCCTGAACGACGGGGGAGCACTCACGAGGGAAGCTCAAGGGAGCCATTCATCATGGATCAATCAAGCCGTTACGCCGATCTTTCGCTCAAGGAAGAAGATCTCATCGCCGGTGGCCGCCACGTGCTGGCTGCCTACAAGATGAAGCCCATGGAGGGCTTCGGGCAGGACTACCTTGCCACCGCCGCCCACTTCGCCGCCGAATCCTCCACCGGCACCAACGTGGAAGTGGTCACCACCGACGACTTCACCCGCTCCGTGGACGCCATCGTCTATGAGATAGACGAGGAAAAGGAGCTGATGAAGATCGCCTATCCCATCGAGCTGTTCGACCGCAACGTCATCGACGGGCGGGCCATGATCGTCTCCATGATGACCCTGATGGTGGGCAACAACCAGGGCATGGGCGACGTGGAATACGCCAAGATGCTGGACTTCTACGTGCCGCAGGCCCTGATGCGCCTGTTCGACGGCCCGTCGATGAACATCGTCGACATGTGGCGGGTGCTGGGCCGCGACCTGGAGAACGGCGGCATGGTGGTGGGCACCATCATCAAGCCCAAGCTGGGCCTGCGCCCGAAGCTGTTCGCCGATGCCTGCTACCAGTTCTGGCTGGGCGGCGACTTCATCAAGAACGACGAGCCGCAGGGCAACCAGGTGTTCGCGCCGCTGAAGGAGATCATCCCGCTGATCGCCGACGCCATGAAGCGCGCCCAGGACGAGACCGGCGAGGCCAAGCTGTTCTCGGCCAACATCACCGCCGATGATCCCTTCGAGATGATCCGCCGCGGCGAGTTCATCCTCGAGGCCTTCGGCGAGAACGCCGATCACGTGGCCTTCCTGGTGGACGGCTTCGTCGGCGGCCCCAGCGCCGTCACCCTGGCGCGGCGCTACTTCCCCCGCCAGTTCCTGCACTATCACCGCGCCGGCCACGGCATGGTGACGTCGGAGCGCACCAACCGCGGCTACACCCTGCTCACCCACATGAAGTGGGCGCGCATGCAGGGCGCTTCCGGCATCCACACCGGCACCATGGGCTTCGGCAAGATGGAAGGCAAGCCGGAGGACAAGCTGGTGGCCCACATGCTGACCGAGGACGAGGCCGATGGCACCTTCTTCCGCCAGCCGTGGTGGAAGATGAAGGCCACCACGCCGATTATCTCCGGCGGCATGAACGCCCTGCGCCTGCCCGGCTTCTTCGAGAACCTCGGACACGCCAACATCATCCAGACCTCCGGCGGCGGCGCGCTGGGTCACAAGGACGGCATCGTCTCCGGCGCCAAGTCGCTGCGCCAGTCGTTCGAGGCCTGGACCGCCGGCGTCGACCTGGTGGAATACGCCAAGGATCACCCGGAGCTGGCCGGGGCCTTCGAGAGCTTCCCGCACGACGCCGACAGGCTCTATCCCGGCTGGCGCGAGAAGCTGGGCAAGCACGCCTGAGCACGCGCATTCACCATCCCGCCGGAGCATCTCCCCTTGGGCTCCGGCGGCTCTTCCACAATCCTCCCTGGGGGCCATGGAACGGATCGGCCTGCTGATCCTTTCATGGCTGTTCCCGGAACTTTTGGGGCCGGGCGTTTCGCCCCGGCCCCTTTTTTTAGCAACCACCATGCAGGGGCGGCATGGGCGGCTCCGGCAATCCGGATCGCACCCGCCGCCAGCCACCCGACGAGAGGCTCCGCAACCATGAGTGACACCGCTCAATACCTGAT
>CAZXTT010000190.1:0-7729 GCA_964643775.1 uncultured Rhizobiaceae bacterium
CACGAGCATGACGCCTGCGGCATCGGCATGATCTGCCGCATCACCAACGAGAAGGATCACGGCATAGTCGAGAAAGGCCTCGAGATCCTCGCCAACCTGGAGCATCGCGGCGCGGTGGGGGCCGACCCGGAGGCCGGCGACGGCTGCGGCATACTGGTGCAGATGCCCCATGCCTTCTTCGCCGCCGAGGCCGAGAGGCTGGGCATCGAGCTGCCCGGCGAGGGGCGATACGCGGTGGGCTTCCTGTTCATGCCGCGCGACGACGAAACCCGCGCCGGGGTGGAAAAGATATGGGAAGAGACACTGGCCGAGGAGGGGCTGCGCTGCCTTGGCTGGCGCGACGTGCCGGTGGATTCCTCGGTGCTCGGTGAATCGGTGCGCCCCGGCGAGCCGGTGATGCGCCAGGTGTTCGTCGGCATGGGCGAGGGCATCTCCGACCAGGATCATTTCGAGCGCAAGCTCTACGTGGCCCGCAAGGTGGTGTCCAACAAGGTCAGGAAGGCTCATGACCTGCCGATGGAGGAATACTATCCCGCCTCGCTGTCGTCGCGCACCATAGTCTACAAGGCGCTGGTGCTGCCCGACCGGCTGGCGAAGTATTATCCCGACCTCGCCGACGAGCGCTTCGTCTCGGCGCTGGCGCTGGTGCATCAGCGCTTTTCCACCAATACCTTCCCCTCCTTCCCGCTCGCCCATCCCTACCGCATGATCTGCCACAACGGCGAGATCAACACCCTGCGCGGCAACGTCAACTGGATGGCGGCCCGCCGCGAGGCCATGCGCTCGGACATCCTCGGCGACGACCTGGAGAAGCTGTGGCCCATTCACTACGAGGGCCAGTCGGATTCGGCGAGCTTCGACAACGCGCTGGAGCTGCTCTATTTCGGCGGCTATTCGCTGCCCCATGCCATGATGCTGATGATCCCCGAGGCGTGGTCAGGCAATCCGCTGATGGACGAAGAGCGCCGCGCCTTCTACGAGTATCACGCCGCCCTCATGGAGCCGTGGGACGGCCCGGCGGCGGTGGCCTTCACCGATGGCCGCATGATAGGCGCGACGCTGGACAGGAACGGCCTGCGCCCGGCGCGCTACTTCGTCACCTCCGATGACTATCTCGTGCTCGCCTCGGAGGCGGGCGTGCTGGATGTGCCGGAGGAGAAGATCGTCCAGAAGTGGCGCTTGCAGCCGGGCAAGATGCTGCTGGTCGATCTCGAGGCCGGCCGCCTCATCCCCGACGAGGAGATCAAGAAGCAACTGGCCTCGGCGCGCCCCTATGACAAGCTGCTGGAAGAGGGGCAGTTCAAGCTCAAGGAGCTGCCGGAGGTGGGCCGCTCGGCCCCCCATACCGACATCCCGCTGCTCGACCGCCAGCAGGCCTTCGGCTACACCCAGGAGGACGTCAAGGTGCTGATGGCTCCCATGGCCTCCACCGGCCAGGAGGGCACCGGCTCCATGGGCACCGACACGCCGCTGCCGCCGCTGTCGGAGCGCCCGCGCCTGCTGTTCGACTATTTCCACCAGCTATTCGCCCAGGTGACCAACCCGCCCATCGACCCGATCCGCGAGGAATCGGTGATGAGCCTCATTTCCTTCATCGGCCCGCGCCCCAACCTGCTGGGCATCAACGAGACATCGGCCCTGAAGAGGCTGGAGGTGTCGCAGCCGATCATCTCCAACAAGGGGCTGGAGAAGATCCGCGCCATCGGCGACATCTCCGACAACCAGTTCCGCACCGTCACCCTGGACATCACCTACGACACCCGCCACGGCGCGGATTACATGGGCGAGGCGCTGGAGACGCTGTGCGCCAAGGCCGAAAAGGCGGTGCGCGACGGCTACAACATCATCATCCTCTCCGACCGCCTGGTGGCGCGGGGGCGGCTGCCCATTCCGTCGCTGCTGGCCACTTCCGCCGTCCACCATCACCTGATCCGCGCCGGGCTGCGCACTTCCGTGGGGCTGGTGGTGGAAACCGGCGAGGCGCGCGAGGTGCATCACTTCGTCACCCTCGGCGGCTATGGCGCGGAGGCCATCAACCCGTGGCTGGCCTTCGAGACGATAGAGAACATGCGCCTCTACCTGGGCGAGGAAATAACCGCCAAGGAGGCCGTCAAGCGCTACATCAAGGCCATCGACAAGGGCATCCTCAAGGTCATGTCCAAGATGGGCATATCCACCTGGCAGTCCTACTGCGGGGCGCAGATATTCGACGCCGTGGGCCTGTCGTCGGAATTCATCGAGCGCTATTTCACCGGCACCAACAGCGCCGTCGAGGGCGTCGGGCTGGCCGAGATCGCCGCCGAGACATGGGCCCGCCACGAGCGCGCCTTCTCCGCCGACCCGGTGCTCGAGAACTTCCTCGAGGTGGGCGGCGAATATGCCCAGCGGGTGCGCGGCGAGCGCCATCACTGGACGGCCAGCAGCGTCGCCAACCTGCAGCACGCGGTGCGCGGCGAGCTGCCGGAGAAGTATCGCGCCTTCGCCGAGGAGATCAACCGCAAGGGCCGCGAGGCCATGACCCTGCGCGGGCTGTTCCGCATTCGCGACGCCGAAGAGATGGGGCGCGAGCCGGTGCCGCTGGAGGAGGTGGAGCCGGCCTCGGAGATCGTCAAGCGCTTCGCCACCGGCGCCATGTCCTTCGGCTCCATCTCGCGCGAGGCCCACACCACCTTGGCCATCGCCATGAACCGCATGGGCGCGAAGTCCAACACCGGTGAGGGCGGCGAGGAGCCGGACCGCTTCAAGCCGCTGCCCAACGGCGATTCGGAGCGCTCGGCCATCAAGCAGGTGGCCTCGGGGCGCTTCGGCGTGACCACCGAATACCTGGTCAACGCCGACGCCATCCAGATCAAGATGGCGCAGGGGGCCAAGCCCGGCGAGGGCGGCCAGTTGCCCGGCCACAAGGTCAACCCGGTTATCGCCAAGGTGCGCCACTCGACCCCCGGCGTCGGCCTCATCTCGCCGCCGCCGCACCATGACATCTATTCCATCGAGGACCTGGCGCAGCTCATCTTCGATCTGAAGAACGTCAACCCGCGGGCCGAGATTTCCGTCAAGCTGGTTTCCGAGATCGGCGTCGGCACGGTGGCCGCCGGCGTTTCCAAGGCGCGCGCCGATCACGTGACCATTTCCGGCTTCGACGGCGGCACCGGCGCTTCGCCGCTGACCTCCATCAAGCACGCCGGATCGCCGTGGGAGATCGGGCTGGCCGAAACCCACCAGACGCTGGTGCTGAATCACCTGCGCGGACGCATCGCCGTGCAGGTGGACGGCGGTATGCGCACCGGCCGCGACGTGGTTGTCGGGGCGCTGCTGGGGGCCGACGAGTTCGGCTTCGCCACCGCGCCGCTGATCGCCGAGGGCTGCGTGATGATGCGCAAGTGTCACCTCAACACCTGCCCGGTGGGCGTCGCCACCCAGGATCCGGAGCTGCGGCGGCGCTTCCGCGGCAAGCCGGAGCACGTCATCAACTATTTCTTCTACGTCGCCGAGGAAGTGCGCGAATACATGGCGCGCATGGGCTTCAGGAAATTCGACGAGATGATCGGCCAGATGGATTGCCTCGACAAGCAGCAGGCGCTCGATCACTGGAAGGCCGAGGGACTCGATTTTTCGAGAATATTCGAAAAGCCCGACGCCCCCGCTGGCGTGGCCATATACCATTGCGAGGAGCAGAAGCACCCCATCGACGACATCCTCGACCGCAAGCTCATCGAGCTGGCCGCCCCGGCGCTGGAGAAGGGCGAGGCGGCGCAGGCGGAAATCGCCGTCAAGAACACCGACCGCACCATAGGGGCCATGCTCTCCGGCGAGGTTGCCAGGCGCCATGGCCACAAGGGCCTGCCGGACGACACCATACACTTCACCATGCGCGGCACCGCGGGCCAGAGCTTCGGCGCGTGGCTGGCCCGTGGCGTCACCCTCGACCTGATAGGCGAGGGCAACGACTACGTGGGCAAGGGGCTTTCCGGCGGCCGCATCATCGTGCGCCCGCCCGAGGAATCCGGCATTACCCCGGAGGACAGCATCATCGTCGGCAACACCCTGCTCTACGGGGCCATCACCGGCGAGTGCTACTTCCGCGGCTTTGCCGGTGAGCGCTTCGCGGTGCGCAACTCCGGGGCCGTGGCGGTGGTCGAGGGCGTCGGCGACCACGGCTGCGAATACATGACCGGCGGCTGCGTGGTGGTCATCGGGCCGACGGGGCGCAACTTCGCCGCCGGCATGTCGGGCGGCATAGCCTACGTGCTCGACGAGCAGGGCGACTTCGAGCGCCGCTGCAACCTCGCCATGGTCGATCTCGAGCCGGTTCCGGCGGAAGAGGACGAGGCGGAGGAAAAGGGCCACAGCACCTCCGACCTGGAGAGCCACGGGCGGGTCGATGTCATGCGCGACATGTCGGGCCATGACGCCGAGCGCCTGCGCGTGCTGCTGGAGAACCACCGCCGCTATACCAACTCGCGCCGCGCCGCCGAGATCCTCGACAACTGGGACGAATACCTGCCGAAGTTCGTCAAGGTGATGCCGGTGGAATACCGCCGGGCGCTGGCCGAGATGGAGCGCATGAAGAGCTCCGGCGGCGACCTGGAGAAGGAAATCGGTATGGAGAACAAGGCCTGAAGCATCACGCGCAAGAGCCGCCCCGCCGCCTGCGCCATTGGCGAAGCGGACGGCGCGCGAGCCTGAAAAGGATTGAACATCATGGGCAAGATCACGGGTTTTCTGGAAATCCCCCGTCAGGACAGGTCATACAAGCCGGTGGGCGACCGCATCCGCGACTTCAGGGAGTTCGTCATTCCGCTGGAGGAGCGCGAGGTGGAGAAGCAGGCCGCCCGCTGCATGGATTGCGGCGTGCCCTATTGCCACAACGCCTGCCCGGTCAACAACCAGATACCGGACTGGAACGACCTGACCTATCGCGGCGACTGGAAGCGGGCGGTGCTGAACCTGCATTCCACCAACAACTTCCCGGAGATGACCGGGCGGGTGTGTCCGGCCCCCTGCGAGGCCGCCTGCACCCTCAACCTCGAGGACATCCCGGTAACCATCAAGACGATCGAGTACCAACTGGCCGAGAGGGGCTGGGAAGAGGGCTGGATAGTGCCGCGCCCGGCGGCTGAATCCACCGGCAAGCGGGTGGCGGTGGTCGGCTCCGGCCCCGCCGGTCTGGCCGCCGCCCAGCAACTGGCGCGCGCCGGCCACGAGGTGCACGTATACGAGAAGAACGCCCATCCCGGCGGCCTGCTGCGCTATGGCATCCCCGACTTCAAGCTGGAGAAGCACGTCATCGAGCGGCGCGTCGGGCAGCTCGTCGAGGAAGGCGTGACCTTCCATTGCAACGTCGAGGTGGGCAAGGACGAGAAGCTCTCCGGCCTGCTGGCCGGGTTCGACGCCGTGCTGCTGGCCGGCGGCTCGGAGAAGCCGCGCGACCTGCCGGTGCCGGGGCGCGGGCTCAAGGGCATTCATTTCGCCATGGATTTCCTCACCCAGGCCAACCGCCGCGTTTCCGGCGAGCCGCTGCGCGAGGGCGAGGAGCCGATAAGCGCCGCCGGCAAGCACGTGCTGGTCATCGGCGGCGGCGACACCGGCTCCGACTGCGTGGGCACCTCCATCCGCCAGGGGGCGCTGTCGGTGACCCAGGTGGAGATAATGCCCAGGCCGCCGGAGAAGGAAGACAAGGACATCACCTGGCCCCACTGGCCGCGCAAGCTGCGCATCTCCACCTCGCAGCAGGAAGGGGCGGAGCTGATGTGGTCGGTGCGCACCGAGGAATTCATCGGCAATGACGAAGGCCAGGTGGAAAAGGCGCGCATGGTCAGGGTGGACGAAAAGCTGCAACCCATCCCCGGCAGCGAGTTCGACCTCAAGGCCGACCTGGTGCTGCTGGCCATGGGCTTCGTGCATCCGGTGCACGAGGGCATGATCGAGGAGGTGGGGCCGGAGCTGGACGAGCGCGGCAACGTCAAGGCCGACACCAGCGATTACCGCACCTCGGTGGACAAGCTGTTCGCCGCCGGCGACATGCGCCGCGGCCAATCGCTGGTGGTCATAGCCATCCGCGAGGGCCGCAACGCGGCGGCCGCCATCGACGAATACCTGATGGGCAAGACCCTGCTGCCGCGGTAGCGCTCAGCCGCCGTCCCGTTCTCCCGTATCCGGCGCTTCCGCATCCGTCGCCTCGTTGCGTGATTTCCTGCCGCGGCGGGGGGCGAGCAGCAGCCTGGTTATGCGGCGGTTCATGATGCGCGGGGTCATGCGGGTGAGCATGGCCGTCAGGGTGGTCATCAGGCCCGGCGTTATTATCACCCGCCCTTCCTTGAACCCCTGCCAGCCATCCCAGGCCGCCTTGTCGGCCCTGGCCGGGCGCATCAGGCGCACCATCCAGGTGCGGCGCATTCCGGCGCGGTCGATGAAGCTGGTGCGCACCGGGCCGGGGCAGAAGGCCGATATGGTCAGGCCGCTGCCCGCCGCTTCCTCGGCCAGCGCCTCGGTGAAGCTGAGCAGGTATGCCTTGGTGGCGAAATACACCGCCATGTTGGGGCCGGGCATGAAGGCGGCCAGCGAGGCCACGTTGAGCAGCCCGCCGCGCCCGCGCATCTTCATGGCTGGCAGGAAGCGCAGGCTCAGCTCGGTGGCGGCGCGCACGTTGAGGTCGATCATCCGCAGTTGCTCGTCCAGCGGCAGTTCATCGGCCGGTCCGGCCAGTCCGAACCCGGCGTTGTTTATCACCACGTCCGGCTCCATGCCGTATTTGCCCAGCGCCTCGACGAGCCGCTCGCCGGATTCAGGCTTGCTCAGGTCGAGGGGAATGACCCGCACCCTGGACTGGTGAGTGGCGCGCAGCACGCCGGCCACCCGGTTGAGCTGTTCCTCGTTGCGCGCCACCAGCGCCAGCTCCCAGCCCTCGGCGGCCAGTATGCGCGCGAAGGCCTCGCCGATGCCCCCCGATGCCCCGGTTATCAGCGCCCTGCGCGCCCCCTCGGCCTCCCAGATGAGATTTTTCATGGGTGGTGTCCGTATAGTGCCCCTTTGTGTCGAGGCACGAACATAGCGCATGACAACCGGCGCTGTCACGGGTGGCTTGTTTGCCCCATGCATGGCATGTATGCGGAAACATGCCGAATCCATGGAGATTCCGATGCCAGTCCCATCCCATGTGGAACAAATGGCCGCGCTGGCGCGCCGCGCCGGAGATGAAATCCTGCGCATCCGTGCCGGGGGCGTGGTGACGCGAACCAAGGCCGACAGCTCGCCGGTCACCGCGGCCGACGAGGCGGCGGAGAGGATAATACTGCGCGGGCTGGGCGATATTTTCCCGGGCGTCCCGGTAATCGCCGAGGAGGCGGCGGCCGCCGGGCAGGCGCCGGAAATCGGCAGGCGCTTCCTGCTCGTCGATCCGCTCGATGGCACTAAAAGCTTCATCGGCGGGCGCGATGATTTCACCGTCAACATCGCCCTGGTGGAGAATGGCGCGCCGGTAAGCGGCGTGGTGCTGGCCCCGGCCAGCGGGCTGCTGCTGGCCGGCGACCGCGAAGCGGGGGCCTTCCGGCAGGTCGGCGGGGGTGATTTCGCGCCGCTTGCGCCGCGCCGCGACGAGCGCCCGCCACGCCGCGCCGTGGCCTCCCTGCATCACCGCGACGAGCGCACCGACCGTTGGCTGGCCGAACACGGGATAGACGAGGTGGTGGGGGCCGGCTCGTCGCTCAAGCTGTGCCTGCTGGCGCAGGGC
>CAZXTT010000191.1:0-2881 GCA_964643775.1 uncultured Rhizobiaceae bacterium
GAGCAGTTTCACCGCGATTCGCGCGCCCTTGCCTGGCGGCTGGCCGGCAAGGGGCCATATGACAGCATAGTCGCCATAACCCGCGGCGGGCTGGTGCCGGCGGCCATCGTGGCGCGCGAACTGGACGTGCGCCACATAGACACCATCTGCATCGCCTCATACGACTACAGCCGCCAGGGCGAGGCGAAGATAATAAAACAGGTGGCCGATACGCTCGCCGCGACCAGGGGCAAGGGCGTGCTGGTGATCGACGACCTGGTGGACACCGGCAAGACCATCAAGATAGTGCGCGAAATGCTCCCCGAGGCCCATTTCGCCACCGTTTACGCCAAGCCGGAAGGGGTGGATCTGGTCGATACCTTCGTAACCGAGGTGTCGCAGGATACCTGGATCTACCTGCCCTGGGACATGGCCCTGCAATTCGCCCCGCCGCTCAATCCCGGCGGGGCATGACGCCCCCCTGTTCCCCATTTCCCGGGCAAGGGTCTGGCCTAAAGAACAAGGCGCGCGAAACCGGGAGGTTTCGTGCGTTTTTGTCATGAGGATTCTGGCTGATGGAGGACACCCCATCAGGCAGAATTCTTCTGGATGCCAGTGGGAGTGAATGGCAATCCACGCGCAAAGGCACGAAAAAACGGCAGCCCGGTCTGGGCCGCCGTTTCTGTTCTCTGTTCCCTGCCCCGCTTCCGGAATTACTCGACGATCACCCGCGCGCCGGTCTTCACGCGGTTGTAAAGGTCGATGACCTCGCTGTTGACCATGCGGATGCAGCCGGAGGAGACGTTGTGGCCGATGGAGCGGGGGTTGTTGGTGCCGTGGATGCGGTAGAGGGTGTTGCCGATGTAAAGGGCGCGCGCGCCGAGCGGGTTGCGCGGGCCGCCTTCCATGACCTCCGGCAGCTCGCGGCCGTATTTCTTGCGCTCGCGCTCGCGCATCTCGGCCGGCGGACGCCACTCCGGCCACTCCTTCTTCATGGTGATGCGGTGACGCCCGCGCCACGTGAAGCCCTCGCGGCCAACGCCGACGCCATACTTGACGGCCTTGCCGCCGGGCAGCACGTAGTAGAGGGCGCGCTCGGAGGTCTTGACCAGTATGGTGCCGGGTTTCAGCTTGCGCTTGAAGGGGACGATAGTGCTGCCCAGGTAACGGCCGCCGGAATAGATGGCCCCGTCGTTGCGCGGCGAGCGGGCGGAGACGGAGGAAAGCGGAAACAGGCTGGCCAGGCGAGGCTTGCCGGCGGTGCTTTTCTTGCTCTTCTTCCTGACTACCTTGCTGACGAAGTTCACCTTTATGGTGCGCTTGCCGGTTACCCTGTGGCTGACGACAATGTGCTTTTTGCCGGCCTTTTGCTTTTTCACCACCTTGCTGGACTGCCTGGCGTCAGCATCCGCCACAGGCCCGGCGACAAGCCCCGCCGTGGCGAGGAAAAACAGCACAAGCTTCCAGTTCATTTTCGGAGCTCCCCCGTTTCGAGAATCATTACACGAAGGCAGATAACACAACTTCCGCGGCAACACCACACAAGCAGGTTCACATTTACGGCATGATACGGCATGAGAACACGCCATGGCCGCGCTGCCCGCGCCGGGCGGCTTTCCGGGTTACTCGGCCGCCTGTTGCATGGTGCGCGGCAGCTCGAGGCGATCCCACAGTTCGTCCAGCGCCTCTACCATGGCGGCTATCTCGGCCTCGCCGTGCAGCGGGCCGGGAGTAAGGCGGATGCGCTCTGTGCCGCGCGGCACGGTGGGATAGTTGATGGGCTGGACGTAGATGTCATAGTCGTCCATCAGGGCGTCGGTGAGGGCCTTGCACTTGACGGCGTCGCCGACCATCACCGGCACGATGTGGCTGGGCTCGACGATCACCGGCAGGTTGCGGGCCAGCAGGCGCTGGCGCAGCAGCTCGGCGTGCTCCTGCTGCAGGCGGCGCTCCTCGCCCGACTGCTTGAGGTGGCGCACCGAGGCCAGCGCGCCGGCGGCCAGCACCGGGGAGAGCGAGGTGGTGAAGATGAAACCGGCGGCATAGGAGCGGATGGCGTCGCAGATGTCGGCGTCGGCGGCTATGTATCCGCCCATGATGCCGAAGGCCTTGGCGAGGGTGCCCTCGATTATGTCGATGCGGTCCATCAGCCCCTCGCGCTCGCAGACGCCGCCGCCGTGGTCACCATACATGCCCACCGCGTGCACCTCGTCGATATAGGTCATGGCCCCGTATTTCTCGGCCAGGTCGCATATCTCGGCGATGGGGGCGATGTCGCCGTCCATGGAATAGACGGACTCGAAGGCGATGAGCTTGGGCTTTTCGGCGGGGATGGACTTGAGCTTCTCTTCCAGGTCGCGCATGTCGTTGTGGCGGAAGATCATCTTGTCGCCGCGCCCATGGCGGATGCCCTCGATCATCGAGGCGTGGTTGAGGGAGTCGGACAAGGTGACCAGCCCGGGCAGCAGCCTGGCGAGGGTGGCGAGGGTGGCCTGGTTGGCCATGTAGCCGGAGTTGAACAGCAGCGCCGCCTGCTTGCCGTGTAGGTCGGCCAGCTCCTTCTCCAGCTCGACGTGATACCACGAGGTGCCGGCGATGTTGCGGGTGCCGCCGGCGCCGGCGCCGGTGTCGTCCACCGCCTCGTGCATGGCGGCGAGCACCTTGGGATGCTGGCCCATGCCGAGATAGTCGTTGGAGCACCAGACGGTGACTTCCTTGACGTTGCCCTTGCCGTCGTAATAGCGCGAGCGGGGGAACTTGCCGCATTCACGCCGCAACTGGGCGAACACCCGGTAGCGGCCTTCCCTGTGGAGATCCTCGATGGCCTTGCGGAAGATGCGTTTGTATTCTGGCGCGCTCATGTGACTGCTTCCCCTGCTCTACACCGGTCACTGACTGCCAC
>CAZXTT010000192.1:0-2883 GCA_964643775.1 uncultured Rhizobiaceae bacterium
TGGAACAGGCGCGCCCGCTGGCCGGGGACAAGGCCGACATGCTGCGCGTCACCGGCAAGGGGGGGAAGGAGCGGCTCGTCCCGGTATTGCCCGCCGTGCGCCAGGCCTTGCGGGAATACATCAGGCTTTGCCCCTTCGAGCTGAAAGGCGATGAGGCGGTGTTTCGCGGGGTGCGCGGCGGGCCCTTGTCGCCTCGCGTCATCCAGTTGCTCACCGCCCGCCTGCGCGGCGCGCTGGGGCTGCCCGAGAGCGCCACTCCCCATGCCCTGCGCCATTCCTTCGCCACCCACCTGCTGGCCGCCGGCGGCGACCTGCGCACCATACAGGAGCTGCTCGGCCACGCCTCCCTGTCCACCACCCAGATCTATACCCAGGTGGACACCGCCTCGCTGCTGGCCCAATACCGCAAGGCCCACCCAAGGGCCTGAGAGTCGAGGTCCCGGCAGGCGCGGGAAAGGTGACCGTTGACGGGAAAGATGGCCGTTAACGATCTTTCAACCATCTTTCTGAACGCGGTGTTTACCCGCCTGTTTCATCATCTGTTCAAATTTGTCTCGAATGCGCCGTTTCACGCCTTCGCGGACATGAACAAACAGATGATAAACGGAGGCGGCTTGCAATGCCCGTCATTTCCCGCTGGATAAAGACAGCATCCCTTCCGGCCATCGCCGGGGTAATCGCCATGGGGGTCGCCCTTTCGGGGTGTTCTTCCAGTTCGACGAAGCTCGATCCATTCGCAGGCAAGGGTTCGCCGAAATATTCCAAATACGGCCCGCTGCCCAAGGGCGGCGGACGCCGCCACGTCGGCAAGCCCTACACGGTGGCCGGGCGCAAGTTCTACCCGACCTCGCGGCCCAAGCCGGTGCAGGTGGGCATGGCCTCGTGGTATGGGCCCAAGTTCCACCGCCGCAAGACTTCCAACGGCGAGTGGTTCGACATGAACTATCTATCCGCCGCCCATCCCACCATGCCGCTGCCTTCCTACGCGCGGGTCACCAACCTGAGCAATGGCCGCACGGTGGTGGTGCGGGTCAACGACCGCGGACCCTTCGTCGGCACCCGCATAATCGACCTGTCCAAGGCCGCCGCCGAGCGCCTCGATTATCGCCGCAAGGGCAAGACGCGGGTCAAGGTGGAATACCTCGGCCCCGCGCCGCTGGGCGATGACCGCCGCCTGCTGGCGCGCCTCAACGGCATCAGCGACGCGCCCCGCGGAACCCTTATCGCCGCCGCCCGCGGCCATGCCGTGGACGCGCCGGTGCGGGTGGCCTCACGCCGCGCTTCCGAGGCGGACGTGACGCCAGCGGGATATGGCTCCGGAAGTGGATATTTCGTGCAGGTCGCGGCCTTTTCCAATCCCGACAACGCCCGCGCCACCAGCGAGCGCCTGCGCCACATCGGCCCGGTGCGCATGAAGCGGGTGGAAAGCTCCATGGGCGAGCTGTGGCGGGTGCGCATGGGCCCATTCGACAGCCGCGCCGACGCCGAGCGCATGCTCTACCGCCTGGCCGAGGCCGGACATCCGGATGCCCGCGTGACATCCGCCTACTGATTTTCACCAGACAACCGGGGGCTTTGAGGATCATATCCGTTTCCTTGGGGCAGGCGGCGTGGAGGGGTTGAACCTTCCACGCCGCTTTTTGCTATAAGGCCGCAGGAAAAGCATGGCGCGCGCCAGAATCACGATCAACAGCGCCGCGCAAGCAAGAGGAAGAGCTTCGTGAAACTGTCGCCCAAGATCATCCATACCCCGCATCCGGAAATTCCCATCGCCGTGCCGGAGGGGCTGAGCCCGGTGGAGTTCTTCAACTCGCCGGCCAACCTGAAGAACCTGGCGGAGGAAAACGGCCTGTTCCGCACGCCGGAGAACCTGCTGATGTATCGCAAGCTCATCGGGCATTCGGCGGAGTTCGATACTTCCATAATCCTCGACACATCGCGCAAGATCCTCGACCCGCTGGGCCGCCCGGTGCGCCGCGACCAGGTGGAGCGGCAGGCCAAGCGCGTGTGGGAACACATGACGGCCATCGTCTTCGAATACATGCTGGAGAAATATCCCGATCCGGCCAGCCACCTGGTGATGTGCGGCGAGGCGTCGCTGGACGCCACCTGGCCGCTCAACAAGCCCGGCGTGCCCTCCATCCGCATGATACACAATCACTTCATCGTCTTCCCGGTGGACGAGCTGGAAAGGGCCGACGATGCCGACCCGAACGACGTGAACCTCACCGATTCGGGGCACAACACGCTGTTCCTGCGCCACCTGTCGGATGTTTACATGGAATTCTTCGAGGGACTGGACTTGCAGATCCTGCGCCCGGCGGAGAACGGCGAGGTGGCTGTTTCGGTCACCGGCTATCCGCAGGGGCTGCCGGGGTGGATACTGGATGATGGCGCGCGGCGGCTATACGACAAGTATTTCTGGTTCGAATACGAGCAGATCCTGCTGCGCTTCCTCGATTTCTACCGCACCTTCTTCAACCTCGTCAGCACCGGCGAGGAGATGGTGCCGGAGCAAGCCAACTTTCCGCACGCGGTGCATGACGTGCTGCTTAGCTCCAACAAGTTCGTGCGCGTGGCCCGCGACCTGCGCGAGCAGGTGATACAGGATCCGCAGTTCGCCAACGAGATCCGCTGGCGTCCGGCCTACAAGCAACTGCTCTACCGCAACGACGAGGGCAGGCTGGTGGTCACCATCTCGCAGAACTCGGTGGGCAACGCCATCACCGAGCTGCTCGGCATAGTGGTCAGGCGCAACAAGGACGCCGATGCCTACCGCGAGATAGAGCCGGCGCTGGTGAGCAAGCTGCTGGAAGTGCGCGAACGCCTGATCGCCGCCAACCTGGGCGAGCCAATATCCACCCGCCACTGGCCGGCGGGAGA
>CAZXTT010000193.1:0-4549 GCA_964643775.1 uncultured Rhizobiaceae bacterium
TGCTAATGCGGGAAATACGGTCACTGGACATGGTTTTTACTCTTTACCCCGGATACAGACAAACTCGACTGCGCCAATGGTGATCCATCTGGGTTAAGGAAAGGTTGCCGTGATTGAAAAAATCACCCCCCATGCTGGCACCATCTCTTTATCCAAAAACCCGAAATACAGTCCGCACGGGCCCGGATTCATCCTCGCAACACCCTTGGACAGGCTCGCAAACTTCATAAAATAACATTGAAGATCAATATATTACAGATAGCATTCCATGCCTCCACCGCCCAGCCAGCCAATAACGGGTTAAGTTCCGTGCCGGTCAGCAATTATCAATAAATGCCGGGTAATATCCACATGCATGGGGCATGAAATGATCACCACCTCTTCGGGAAGGACCATGGGTCATGTCCAGCCGCACGCCAACCACCAACGGACAAACCAGCGCCCCTGCCGACAGCAGCCGTGAACAGGCCCTGCGCATGATGGTGGACGAAATGGAGATGGGCCTGGCCGGGTTCGACCACGAAGGCCGCCTCATCCATGGCAATGAATCCTTTTTCAAGCGCCTTGCCAGTTCCACCCTGGTTGACGGCATCACCGCCGGGGAATTGCGCCACCGCGCCGAACGGGAAGTCTTCTGGAATGTAGTTCCGGGGCTGGTCAATCCGCCACAGGTGGTGACCGGTGACGACGGCCAGAAATACCGCATAGTAACGAGCCGCCACAAGGAGGGCCCCCTGGGCGCCGTGATCCAGATTCAGCGCCCGTTTCACATAGATGACGACGGCCTCGTCGATGGCGACCTGCTGCCGGTCGGCAATGACGACGATGGATATGCCCTGCTGCGCCGCTTCGCCCATGAGACACGCACCCTGCTGACCAACATACAGGGCTTCTCGGAGCTGATGCTGGCCGATTTCACCGCCCTGAAGGACAAGCAGGACTTCACCGAATGGGCCGGATACATCCGCGACAGCTCCTCCGCCATGCTCGAGGAGATGAGCGAGATGCTGGAGCTTCTGCAATTGACCGAGGGCGGCAAGGATTTCGTGCGCAGCCGCGCCGATCTGTGCAAGGTCATCGAGCAGGAATTCGGCGCGCCCCCCCTTGGCGGCGAAAGGGAAGTGCTGGTGGAGACGGTCCCCGGCCTGCTGGAAAAGGCCCTCGCCTTCCTGGCCGGCAAGCTGATGCATTCCGCACCGGCGGAGAGCCTGCTGTCGCTTGAAGTGAAGACCGATGGAAATACAGCCCTGCTGAGCATCCGCCGCCAGCCAGTGGATGATGGCTCCAAAACCGGCGAAAACCCATGGAAGTCAGTCTCGGGCAAGACCTCCGGTGTATTTGCCATTCCACTGGCCCGCGCCATCATAAGGATGCACGGAGGCAAGCTCTCATACCGCGAGTTCGGCGATGGCGCGGCCGAGTATGAAATTACCCTGCCACTACTGAAGGTAGAGTAATATTTTGGCAATCTATTAAAAGTAGCATCGGGGCATGATGGAAACACCCACATGCCATAAACCCTTCTTCTCCCTGCCCGATCTGTTGACGGCGCTGGAAAATGCCCATGGCATGGCCCATGTGCTGGTCGATTCCCATGGCGAGATAGTATCCTGTTCATCCGGCCTGCTGGAACGCCTCCTCGGAAACAACGCATGCAAGGGCGCGCTGGTTCCGGGGGCCGACCTGCGCAACGTCTGCCCGAAGCTCGCCAAGGCCTGCGGAGACACCAGGCTGAAAGGCAACTGGGGGCGAATATTGCGGATCGTATCCCACCCCATGCCCGATGGCGGCCGCCTGCTGCTGATAAACGACGCCACCAGCGAGGCGCTGAAGGAAAACGCCCTGCGCGAGGCAACCCACGAAGCGGAAAGCGCGCGCCGCGCCCGCCGCGTTCTGATGTCACAGACGGCGCATGAATTCCGCACTCCCATCAGCCTGATAATCGGCAATCTTGAACTGATGCTCGAACCCGGCGTCATGACCACGCAACTGCCCCGGGAAGTGCTGGAGCCGCTGTCCACCATTCGCTCGGCGGCGCAAACCATGTTGCACAACATCAACGACATGATGGAGCTTCTGAACCTCGAAGAGGGGCACATCGCCATGGACCCGGAAAGGCACGACCTGCGGGCCATCCTGCGCGCCGCTCTCGACAGTTGCCGGGAGCAGGCAAACGCGCGCAGTCACTCCCTGCAAACAGACGCGGCCCTTGGCGAAGATGCTTCCCCCATGCCGGTGAATGCCGATAGGGTATTGCTGCGCCGCGCCCTGCGCCACCTGCTGCTGCACGTCATGGCCATCGCCGGAAGCGGCGGCGACATACACATCTCCGCCACCGGGCAAGACGGCATGCATGGGCTGCGAATCGATTTCCCGCTTGGCGTATACAGCGCCGATCAGTTCACCGAGGCCTGGGAAAACCGCGAGCACCTGCCGGAAATCGGCCTTACCGGCATAACCAGCACCCATGCCCTCCCCCTGGCGCAGCGCATCATTTCCATGCACGGCGGCCGCATGACGCATGAAATCATCGACGACGACACCTCTCCCGAGGAACAGAAACGCCCCCGCGCCTCGATAACCATTCTGCTGCCCAAAACATCCGCCACGCCGGATCAGGAGGACTGACGCGGACGAGGCAGGCCGATCCCCCTTTCCCATGTTCGCGGGCCTGTCCTATAGTGGCGCCACCGACAACACTACCGGGAGGCATGCCATGCGTCTGGACGACGAACGCCCCAGTGACAACATCGAGGATCGCCGCTCTTCCGGCGGCGGGTTTGGCTTTCCCATGGGCGGGCGCGGCCGCCGGGTGCGCATCCCCATGGGGCGCTCGCGCGGCGGCATGGGCATCGGCGGCATAATCCTGCTGCTGGCCATCAGCTATTTCCTCGGCATAAACCCGCTGGAGCTGCTGACCGGCGGCGGCTTCTCTCCCCCCGCGCAACGGCAGGTCACCCAGCGCCCGGCTGGTCAGAACGGCCGCCCGGTGACGGCCAATGATCCGGGGCGCGTGTTCGTCGCCAAGGTGCTGGGCACCACCGAGCGCACCTGGGACAAGATTTTCTCCAGGCAGCTTGGCCGCAGGTATCAGAAACCCACCCTGGTGCTGTTCCGCGGCTCGGTGCGCTCCGCCTGCGGCATGGCCGGGGCGGCCATGGGGCCTTTCTACTGCCCGCCCGACAAGAAGGTCTATATCGACCTGTCGTTCTACGACACCATGAAGCGCCGCCTCGGCGCCGGTGGTGACTTCGCGCAGGCCTATGTGATCGCCCACGAGGTGGGACACCACGTACAGAATCTACTGGGCATAGCCGGCAAGGTGGCCGCGGCGCGGCGGCGGCTGAGCAAGGTGGAAGCCAACCGCATGCAGGTGCGCATGGAACTGCAGGCCGACTGTTTCGCCGGCGTATGGGGCCATGACAACCGCCGCCTGCTGGAGCGCGGCGACCTGGAAGAGGCGCTCAACGCCGCCGCGGCGATAGGCGACGACACCCTGCAACGCAAGGCGCGCGGTTACGTGGTGCCGGAATCCTTCACTCACGGATCCTCGGAGCAGCGGGTGCGCTGGTTCAAGCGCGGCTTCGACAGCGGCGACATCCGCGCCTGCGACACCTTCTCGGCCAGCAGGCTGTGAAGACTATCTCACCGGGAGAGAAAAGAAGTACCACCCCCGCCAGCCATGACGGCGCGCCCATGGGCGCGGGCCCGTCATCTGACCTTGCGGTCATCTGCCCCCAGGCCGACGGGGGTGGTTCTGGAGTGGGCCGGAGACTGTGTGCCCCGCCCCCGGTTGCCTTTCCGGCCCACGCTTGGGGTCTGGTTTCAACCAATGCATGGTGCGCAAGAGCTTGCCGCCATGACGCCCGCGCACCAAAAAGCACCGGAGGCACAGCCCTTGAATGCCTTGCCGCCAATGCAATTCGTGGAACGCTTGTAAATCCACTCGCGCCGCATCGCCATTGTGATTACGGCTCACGACCCCCTATGCATCATCTGATAAAAAACATTGCGTGCTTGACGTCAATATCTTTCTTGACCACTTTTTTGACCACTTTGTCGCATCCTTGGCGGACCGCTGGATGGCGTCGCCACGCCAAGGCAACCTTGACGGCACGACCTGACGAAAGGGGAAAAACCGGCCGATGAAAATATCCCAGCCAATGATCCCCGGCCGCCTGGTGCGGCGTTACAAGCGCTTCCTGGCCGACGTGGAGCTGGACGACGGGCGGCTGATAACCGCCTCGACGCCCAACACCGGCTCGATGATGGGGCTGCTGGACGAGGGCAATCGCGTGTGGCTGTCGGTGTCCGACGACCCAAGGCGCAAGTATGCCCACCGCTGGGAGATGGTGGAGGTGGAAGGGCCCGCCGGATTGGTGATGGTGGGGATAAATACCTCCCTGCCCAACGGGCTGGCCGCCGAGGCGCTGGCCGCCGGGCTGATCCCCGGTTTCGCCGGTTTTTCCAACATTCGCCGCGAGGTGCGCTACGGCGAGGAGAACTCGCGCATCGACCTGCTGGTGGAATACGAGGATGAACCGCCGCT
>CAZXTT010000194.1:0-2884 GCA_964643775.1 uncultured Rhizobiaceae bacterium
CGGCGGCGGGCGGCAAGTTCGACGTGGTGCTCAACATGGAAGTGCTGGAGCACGTCGCCGACCAGCCCGCCTTCGTGGCCACCTGCGCGTCGCTGGCGCGTCCCGGCGGGCTGATGTTCTGCGCCACCATCAACCGCACCATGAAGGCCTTCGCCATGGCCATAGTGGGGGCCGAATACATCCTCCGCTGGCTGCCCCACGGCACCCACCAGTGGGAAAAGTTCATAACCCCCGACGAGCTGAAAAAATGGCTCGCCGAGGCAGGCATGGAAGTGCTCGACGAAACCGGCGTGGCCTACAATCCCTTCTCCGGCAAGTGGCTGAAGGCTCCGCGCGACATGGACGTAAACTACATGCTGACCGCCCGCGCGAGAAAGCAGTCCTGAGCAAAACGGCAAAAACCCCCGGCCAACCCACAGGATAAAGGCAGTTGACGGGGGAGCCCCCACGAGTCATTCCCATCTGGATTTTTTTGAACCCCACCGCGGGAACGCGGAAACCTCCGCGATTGGTTTTCCGCCCAACCTTCATACCCTGGAGCATTTTCCAATCGAGTTGGGTCATTATGGTGGGCTCTTTCGCGCCATCGGCGGCGCGATGCCCCTTGCCAATAGTGGCCCTATGCCGGTGGACAAAAAGCCCTTGAGATGCAGGCTATTTGACGCCCGAAGGGTTGCCGGGGAGAAAAGCGGCATGAGCTGTATGCCTTTTATTTTCCATCTCTTTTCCATTCATGCCGATTTTCTCTCCGGCAACTGGCGCCATGCATTTATTGAGACCAGACCCTAGGGGAAGGGGAAGCGCTCTACTTGTCTATGCGCAGCCACTGCTCGTCGATCAGCCGCTCCTGCGGCAGGAAGCGCCCCTTGTAGCCCATCTTGGGCGATCCGGGCACCCAGTAGCCGAGATAGACATATGACAGCCCCAGGGCCCGCGCCCGCTCGATGTGCTCCAGTATCATCCACGTGCCCAGCGAGCGGTTCTTCAGTTCCGGGTCGTAGAATGAGTAGATCATCGACAGCCCGTCGTCATGCACGTCGGTCAGCGCGCAGGCCACCAGTTCGCCATGCGGGCTGATGCCGTCGGGGCTTCTGCGGTAGGTGACCAGCCGCGTATCGACGAATGTCTCCTCCACCATGGCGGTGAAATCCAGCACCGTCATCGAGGCCATGGAGCCATCGGCGTGGCGCGCTTCTATGTAGTCGCGGAACAGGGCGAAATGTTCCGGGTTGGCGCGCGGCGGCTCGAACTGCCCGTGCAGGTCGCTGTTGCGCCGCCAGATCCTGCGCATGGTGCGGTTCATGCGGAAATCGGCCACCGGGATGCGCACCGGTATGCACAGCGAACAGCCGTCGCAGGCCGGGCGGTAGGCTATGTTCTGCGAGCGGCGGAAGCCGGTGCGGGTGAGCAGGTCGTGCAGGTCGCTGGCCTCGAAGCTGACGAGATGGGTGAACAGCTTGCGCTCCACCCGCCCCGGCAGGTAGGGACAGGCATCCTCCGAGGTAATGAAGAACTGGGGAAATATCCGCTGCTCTATGCTCACGCCGCCGCCTCGCGCCTCCTGCTGCGTCCACTCTCCGCCACCGGTTTTTCCGGTATCGCCCGATGTTTTGCTGGTGTAATTGACTATGGTTAATTATAGGCATCGCGGCGCGGCGGGCAATGCGCGGCGCGCCTTCATTCACAACATTTTTCGGCCCATGGATGGGCGGCGGGCATGAGGTGAAAATGAACGGCAAGACCGGCGGAAACGGCGGAAAGGTCCTGCTCATGGTGGCTCCCAACGGGGCGCGCCTGGGCAAGGAAGATCACCCGGCCCTGCCGCTGACGGCGGAGGAACTGGCCGCCGACGCCCGCGCCTGCCTCGATGCCGGGGCGGCGGCCATTCACCTGCATGTCCGCGACGGGCGCGGCGGTCATACTCTCGCCGCCGCCCCCATGCGCCGCGCCCTGGCGGCGGTGAAACGGGCCACCGGCGGAAGGATGGTCATGCAGATGACCTCCGAGGCGGTGGGCATCTATTCCGCCGCCGAACAGATGGCCGCCGTGCGCGCCGTCGAGCCCCCGGCCGTTTCCATCGCCCTGCGCGAGCTGGCCCCCGATGACGATGAACGGACCCTTGAACGCTTTGGCGATTTTCTCGCTTGGCTGGCCAGGGCCGGGATATCGCCCCAGTTCATCCTCTATTCGCCCGCCGACGCCGCCCGCTTCAATCGCCTGCGGGCGCAAGGGATAATCCCCCAGTCGCGCCCGCTGGTGCTCTTCGTCCTCGGCTATCACGGCGCGCGATCCGGCCGCGCGGCCGACATGGCGCCCTTCGTCGAGGCCCTCGAAAACGGCGAAGCTGGCATGGAAACCGGCGAAGGGGCCGAGTGGATGGTCTGCGCCTTTGGCCCCCATCTCGGCGAGATAGCCATGGAGACAGCCGCCCTCGGCGGGCATCTGCGGGTGGGCTTCGAAAACGGCCTCAACCTGCCCGGCGGCGGCCCGGCCCCCGATAACGCCGCTATCGTTGCCGCCGTGCGCGAGCTGCTGGCCCGCAACGGCCATTCCCTCATGGACCCCGCCGCGGCCGCCGCCCTGTTCGCCCGCGCCGCCCGTTAACCATTCGTTTGCCAGACAATTTGAATCAAATTCACCCCAACACCGCCTTCTGGTAGATTGATACTCAGAAGGGGGGCGCTTGATTGAACCCTTGGAAGGCGAATGGCCGGTCATCCGGGTGGGAAATCGCCGGCCGTTCGGGACAGGAGCCTGACCAAGTCAAGCGCGACCAGAACGGCGCTGCCTTGGGGGAGGCAGCGCCGTTTCTCTCTTTGGCGCACGAAACCGGGCCGCACCGATATCAAGGCGCGCTCCTCCCCGCCGCTCCTGCCAGTAACAA
>CAZXTT010000195.1:0-5642 GCA_964643775.1 uncultured Rhizobiaceae bacterium
CGGGGCGCTGGAGGAGCTGGACGACGCCATACAGGAAGAAACCGGAAAATCCGCCACCCTGGTGCCCATGGACATGGGCGACGGCGACGCCATCGACCGGCTGGGGGCGGCCATTTTCGAGCGCTGGGGCAAGCTCGACATATTCTTCGGCAACGCCGGGGTGCTGGGGCCGATATCGCCGCTGGGGCACATAGATCCGCCGGACTTCGAGAAGGTGATGAACATAAACGTCACCGCCAACTGGCGCTGCATCCGCTCCTTCGATCCGCTGCTGAAGCGCTCCGACGCCGCGCGGGTGGTGCTGGTCACCTCGGGGGCGGCCAGCAAGTGCCGCGCCTTCTGGGGGCCCTATTCCATCTCCAAGGCGGCCACCGAGTGCCTGGCGGCCACCTATGCCCACGAATGCGAGAATTCGCCCATCCGCGTCAACCTCATCAATCCCGGGCCCATCCGCACCGGCATGCGGGCCGCCGCCGTGCCGGGGGAGGATCCGATGACGCTGCCCACGCCGGAGGAGCTGGCCGGCGCCATGCTGCCGTTGTTTTCTCCGGACATGGAGGACAACGGGGCGATATTCGACTTCCTGCCCGGCGAGGGGCGGATAGAGAAACGCCGGGGGCTGGCCTGAGCAAGGGAGGGTGAGACTTTGAGCGCACATGCAGGGACGCGCCGCGTCACCGCCCCGGCGATTGCCGCCCGCAAGGGGGGCGGTGAACCGATAGTGGCGCTTACCTCCTATCACGCCCACACGGCGCGGCTGGCCGATCCCCATGTCGACCTGCTGCTGGTCGGCGATTCGGTGGGCATGGTGCTCTACGGGCATGGCTCGACCATCCCGGTGACGCTGGAGATGATGATCGTCCACGGCAAGGTGGTGGCGGCGGCCAGCGAACATGCGCTGGTGGTGGTGGACATGCCGTTTGGCTCATACGAGGAAAGCCCCGGGCAGGCCTTTCGCAACGCCTCGCGGGTGATGAAGGAAACCGGCTGCGGGGCGGTGAAGCTGGAGGGCGGGGCGCGCATGGCCGAGACGATCGCCTTCCTCACCGGGCGCGGCATCCCGGTGATGGCGCACGTGGGGCTTACTCCCCAGTCGGTCAATTCGCTGGGCGGCTTCTTCGTCCAGGGGCGGCGCGAGGAGCAATGGGCGGCCATCGAGGAGGACGCGCGCGCGGTGGCCGAGGCGGGGGCCTTCTGCGTGGTGGTGGAGGCGGTGGCCGAGCCGCTGGCCCGGCGCATAACCGAAAGCTGCCCCATACCCACCATCGGCATAGGGGCCTCAGCCGCCTGCGACGGGCAGATACTGGTGATGGAGGACATGCTGGGGCTCAATCCGCGGCCGCCGAAATTCGTCAAGACATACGCGGCGCTGGGCGAGGTCATCGGCGGGGCCATCGAGGAATACGCCGCCGAGGTGCGCTCGCGGGCCTTTCCGGGGGCGGAGCATGTCTACGGCATGAAGAAGGAAAAATAGCCGTTTGCCTTGATGTGGCCAAGCGGATAGGTTCCTTGCGAAAGCGGGAATCCGAAGCGGCCCGCCATGGGCCAACAGACAAGAGATGATCAGATGAGCGACGAATCGCTTTTTCGCGAGGTGGACGAGGAGGTCCGCCGCGAGCAACTGGAGAAGATGTGGAAGCGCTACGGCAACTGGTTCGTGGCCTTCTCGGTGGGGCTGATCGTGGCGGTGGCCGCCTTCAAGGGCTGGCAGTATTACGAGAAGAAGCAGGCGCAGGCGGCGGGCGCGGCCTATATCGACGCGCTCAACCTTTACGACGCGGGCAAGAGGGAGGAGGCGGCGCTGAAGCTGGCTGACCTGGCCGCTGGCTCCCACAAGGGGGTGGCGGTGCTGGCGCGGCTGCAGCAGGCGGGGATCGCCGCGGGCAAGGGCGACAGGCAGGCGGCGGCGCGCATTTACGCGGAAGTGGCCGCCGATGCCTCGGTGGAGACGCCGCTGCGTGATCTGGCGCGGGTGCGCCAGGCGCTGTTGCTGGCCGATACGGCCAAGGCGGATGAGCTGCGCTCCATTCTCGGCGGGCTGGATGTCGAGGGCAATCCGTGGCGGGCGCTGGCGCGCGAGGTGCTGGCGCTGGCGGAGTTGCGCGAGGGGCGGCTGAAGGAGGCGCAAAAGCTGCTGGCCGCCATTGCCGCCGACCCGGGAACCCCGGCGGAGGCGCGCTCGCGGGTGCGTGTCATGCTGGAGGCGCTGGCTCCCCGGCTGGCCAGGTGAGCGGTGGCCATGAGCGCCAACGGGGCTGACAGGCGGGAGGCCGCGAGCATGAAACATGGTGGCGCAGGCCGGATTGGCGGGGCGCGTGGGGGGCTGCGCGGCGTGGCTTTGATGCTGGCGCTGGCCGCCGGGCTGGCGCTTTCGGGCTGTTCGTCTTCGCAAAAACTGCTCGGCGACCTGCTGGGGGATACCGACAACGAGGTATTGCCCGGCAAGCGCGAAAGCGTGCTTGGCCCCGGCGGGGCGGCGGGGGCGGCGGCGGTGGCCAGCCAGCCGGTGGCCATACCGGCGGCGGTGACCAATGCAAGCTGGCCGCAGCCGGGGGGCAAGCTGTCCAATGCCAATCACAACCTGGCGCTGGGGCGGCCGCTGAAAAAGGTTTTCACCATCTCCGCCGCCAGCTCCAGCGGCGGGAATCTCTCGGCGCCGCCGATCGTGATCGGCGGGCGGGTTTACGTGCTTGGCTCCGATGGCCGGGTGGGGGCGTTTTCGGCCACTTCCGGGGGCAGGGCGTGGATGGTGTCGCTGGCCCCCAAGGGCGAGGATGACGGCGGCCACGGCGGCGGGCTGTGTTCCGACGGGCGGGCCCTGTATGCGGCCACCGGCTTCGGCGAGGTGGTGGCGCTGGCGCTGTCCAACGGCGCGCAACTGTGGCGCAGGAAGCTGACCATGCCGGTGAGGGCCGCGCCGGTGGTGGCGGGCGGGCGCATATACGTGCGCGACAGCGGCAACACCCTTTATGCCATTTCCGCCTCGGACGGCTCCATATTGTGGACCCATCAGGGGGATGCCGGGAGCACGGCGCTGATCGCCCCATCGGCCCCGGCGGTGGCCTCCGGATACGTGGTGGCCCCATTCACCTCCGGCACGCTGGTGGCCTTTTCGCCGCAGGGATATTCCATGTGGTCGCAATCGCTGTCCGGAGTTGGCGCCATACATGACATAGCGGCGCGGCCGGTGATCGACGGCTCGCTGGTGTTCGCGGCGTCGGCCACCGGTTCGCTGGCGGCCTTCAGGCTGCGCGACGGCGAGGAGACATGGTCGCGTGAGCTGGGCGGGCGCAACACGCCGTGGGTGGCCGGGGATTACCTGTTCCACATAGCCGGGCGGCGGCAACTGGTGGCGGTGGAGAAGAATACCGGGGCCATCAGGTGGAGCACCAGCCTGCCGGGCGGCTCGTGGAGCGGGCCGGTGATGGGCGGCGGGCGGCTGCTGGCGGTGTCGTCGAAGGGCGTGCTGGCGGAGATATCGCCCCAGAGCGGCCAGATCATGCACAAGACGGACATCGGCGATGGCAGCCACGTGCAGCCTGTAATTGCCGCCGGCATGCTCTATATTCTCGATGATGACGGCAGGCTGCATGCCTTCCGCTGATCCTGTTTTTTGTCGGTCCGGATAGAATCATGAGCGCGACGGTAGCCATAATAGGCCGCCCCAACGTGGGCAAATCGACCCTGTTCAACCGGCTGGTGGGCAAGCGGCTGGCGCTGGTCGATGACCGCCCCGGCGTGACCCGCGACCGGCGCGAGGGGCAGGGCAGGCTGGGAGGGATGAGGTTCCGCCTGTTCGACACGGCGGGGCTGGAGGACGCCGAGGAAGGCTCGCTGGCGGCGCGCATGACGCGCATGTCGGAGGAGGCCATCGACGAGGCCGACGTGGCGCTGTTCATGATGGATGCGCGGGCGGGGCTGACCCCGGAGGACGAGCATTTCGCCCGCCTGCTGCGGCGCAAGGGCAAGCCGGTGATCGTGCTGGCCAACAAGGCGGAAAACAAGGAGGGCGAGGCGGGGTTTCTCGAGGCCTTCTCGCTGGGACTGGGTGATCCGATAGCATTTTCCGCCGCTCATGGCATGGGTCTGGACGAGCTGCACGAGCGCCTGCGCGAGCTGTTGCCGGATGATGGCGGCGCGGATATGGAGGAGGGCGAAAAGCCGCTGCGGCTGGCCATCGTGGGGCGGCCCAATGCCGGGAAATCGACGCTGATAAACCGCCTGCTGGGCAGCGAGCGCATGCTGACCGGGCCGGAAGCGGGGATCACCCGCGACGCCATCGGCGTTGACTGGCAATGGCGGGGCAAGCCGGTGAAGCTGTGGGACACCGCCGGCATGCGGCGCAAGGCCAAGGTGAGGGAGAAGCTGGAGAAGCTTTCGGTTTCCGACGGCCTGCGGGCGGTGAAATTCGCCGAGGTGGTGGTGCTGCTGCTGGACGCCACGCGGCCGCTCGAGAAGCAGGACCTGGTGATCGCCGACCTGGTGGCGCGCGAGGGCAGGGCGCTGGTGATCGCGCTCAACAAGTGGGACCTGGTGGAGGACAAGGCGGGCTACCGCAAGCAACTGGAGCAGGCGGTGGACAGGCTGTTGCCGCAGGTGATAGGCGCGCCGGTGGTCATGCTGTCGGCGAAGACGGGGGCCGGGGTGGACAAGCTGATGCCCAACGTGATGGGCGTTTACGAGGTGTGGAACCGGCGCATTCCCACCCACAGGCTCAATGCCTGGCTGAGCGAGACGGTGGCCCATCACCCGCCGCCGGCGCCGGGGGGGCGGCGCATCAGGCTGCGCTACATAACCCAGCCCAACGCGCGGCCGCCCACCTTCGTGGTCTTCTCGCCGCGCGCCGACGAGCTGCCGGATGATTACCGGCGCTACCTGGTCAAGTCGCTGCGCGACAGGTTCGACCTGTGGGGCACGCCCATCAGGCTCAAGGTGAAGGCCGGAGACAATCCCTACGCGGGCCGCAAGCGCAAGAGCAAGGGCGGCGGCAAGGGTGGTAAGGCCGGGAAGGGAAGTAAGGCCGGAAAGGGCAGGAAAGGGGCCAGGGGGAAATAGGGCTGTGGGATCGTTACAGCCCTATGTAGTGCAGCACGTCCGCGCCTATGAGCTCGGCGTGGAAGGTGGCCATGGCGACGTAGAGGGTCGCGCCGGTGAGCAGGGCGGCGATGTCGAGCATGGGGTCGTCGCGGGTTTGCGGGGTGAAGCCGTTCTTCAGCGCCAGGGTGAGCAGTATGGCGGCCACCAGCATCATGCCGGCGGCCAGCACCACGGTCGCCAGGTCGCCGTTGGCCAGCAGGTGGCCGCTGCCCCACAGCAGCACCACGTAGGCGAAGGGCAGGCGGAAATAACGCTTCAGGCGGCATGGGTAGAGGAATATGCCGAAGAACAGGAAGGCGAAGAACATCAGGGTGAAGGTGACGTGCGGGCCCCACGCGGGCGGCTGGTACAGCTCGATGAAGGGGCTTTTGGCCCACAGCCAGCCGACCAGGGTGGTGGTGGCCACCGACATGAAGATGAACAGGGGTATGTAGAGCGCTCCCAGCATCTCGCGGGCGCGGGCGCGGGCCCGCGGCAGGGCGGGCAATATGTGGGTGGCCCCGAACAGCGCTATGGCGGCGGCCAGCAGCCAGATGGTGGTCATG
>CAZXTT010000196.1:0-12473 GCA_964643775.1 uncultured Rhizobiaceae bacterium
TCCGACGGCGGCCTGGCGGTAACCCTGGCCGAAATGTGCATGGCCTCCGGCCTCGGCGCGAACATCCAAATGCTCCCCCCCGGCCCCGAACACATCCCCCTCTTCGCCGAGGACCAGTCCCGCTACGTGCTGACATGCAAGCCGCAGGACATGCCGCGCATCATGCAGACCTGCGAACTGAAGGAAATCCCGATAATGCAAATCGGCACCGTGGAAGGCGACACCCTGAAGCTCGCGGAGATTGTGGATGTGGCCATTGACAAGCTGCGGGAAGTGCATGAGAATTGGCTGCCGGGGTATATGGAGGGGGAGGTTTGATTTATCAGTCCTTTTTCTCTCCTTGAGTGTTGCTCCTCCTGCGAGTCGTGATCTCTGACCGCGACCCGAATGGTCGTGCCGACAGACGCACCCAAGCACCCAAGCGAGCACCTCTAAAAACCTCCCAGGATCTAACCATGCTGATTTTGCCTGTCATAAAATGCAGTAAAATCTGATGGTTACACATTGCAGTCAATGAGAGGGATATGGCGATTGTGGGTTAATAGAGGTGCCCAAGCGCCGCGTAGAGCAGTTTGGGCGGGCAATGGGGCCCTTGGGACCTGTGGGGGCCTCGTGGGACCTGTGGTCGGCATGTGTGGCGGCAGATGCGGGAAGTTGGGGGTGGTGGAAATCGGGGGGCGCGTCCCCTGCCCTTCCGGCATCCCCCTACCCTTTCGGCACCCCCTGCCGCGCTCCCCTACCCTTCTTGCGTCATGCCGGCCAGTTTCAGCCATTCGGCCTCGTCTATTATCCGCACGCCCAGTTCGCGGGCCTTTTTCAGCTTGGAGCCGGCGCCGGGGCCGGCGACCACGATGTCGGTGTTTTTCGACACCGAGCCGGTGACCCGCGCGCCCAGCCGCTCGGCCAGGGCCTTGGCCTCGTCGCGGGTCATGTGTTGCAGGGCGCCGGTGAAGACCATGGTCTTGCCGCTCACGGGGCTTTGCGCCGCCACCCGCGGCATGGGCTCGACCTCGACCTCCTCCAGCAGCTTGTCGATGACCTGCCAGTTGTGTTCCTCGGCGAAGAAGTTGTGCAGGGATTCCACCACCACCTCGCCCAGTCCGTCGATGGCGGCTATCTCGCGGCCCGCCTCGCTGTCGCGGCTGGCGGCGATCTCGCGCATGGCGGCGAGGAAGTGGTCTATGTCGCCGTGGTGGCGGGCCAGCAGGCGGGCGGTCACCTCGCCGACGTGGCGGATGCCCAGCGCGTAGATGAAGCGGTCGAGCGGGATGGCGCGGCGCTCGTTTATGGCCTTGAACAGGTTGGCCAGCTTCCTTTCGCCCCAGCCTTCCAGCCTGCCGATGTCTATCTCGCCGGCGCGCTGGCGTTGTTCGAGGGTGAATATGTCCGCCGGGGTGCGGATGAAGTGGCGGTCGAAGAACTGCTCTATGGCCCTTTCGCCCAGGCCCTCTATGTCGAAGGCGGCGCGCGAGACGAAATGTTTCAGGCGCTCCACCACCTGGGCGGGGCAATAGAGGCCGCCGGTGCAGCGGCGGGTGGCGTCGAGCCTGCCGGTGCGCGGGTTGAACTCGCGCACCGCCCTGGAGCCGCACACCGGGCAATGGGTGGGGAATTCATATGGCCGCGAATCCGGCGGGCGCTTGCTCAGGTCCACGTCCACCACCTGGGGGATGACGTCCCCGGCGCGCTCGACGACTACCGTGTCGCCGACGCGGATGTCCTTGCCATCGCGGATTGGCTCGCCGTCGCCGCCGATGCCCTTGATGTAGTCCTCGTTGTGCAGCGACACGCGCGAAACCATGACGCCGCCGATGTTGACCGGCTCGAGGATGCCCACCGGGGTGAGCGCGCCGGTGCGCCCCACCTGCACCTGTATGTCCCTGATAACGGTTATGCCGCGATGGGCCGGGAACTTGTGAGCGATGGCCCAGCGCGGCGAGCGCTGCACCAGACCCAGCCTGTCCTGCCAGTCGAGGCGGTTCACCTTGTAGACGACGCCGTCGATGTCGAAGTCGAGATCGGGGCGGCGCTCCAGCATGCGGGCGTGATATTCGACGAGCTCTCCCACGCTATCGTGCAGCTCCACCAGCTCGCTGACCGGAAAGCCCCAGCGGCGGTAACAATCGTAGAGCTCCATCTCGGTGCGCGCCGGCATGGCCGAGGCCTCGCCATGGCCCCAGGCGTAGAAGCGCAGGTGCCGCCGCGCCGTCACCGCGGCGTCGAGCTGGCGCAGGGAGCCGGCGGCGGCGTTGCGCGGGTTGGCGAATTGCTTCTCGCCCCTCTCCTGCTGCCTCTCGTTGAGCTTCATGAAGGCGGAGACGGGCATGTAAACCTCGCCGCGCACCTCGAAGACATCGGGGATGTCCGCCTCTATGCGTTGCGGTATGTCGGCGATGGTGCGGGCGTTGGCGGTCACGTCCTCGCCCTCGTAGCCGTCGCCGCGGGTGGCGGCCAGCACCAGCTCGCCCTTCTCGTAGCGCAGCGATATGGACAGGCCGTCGAACTTGGGCTCCGCCGTGTACTGGATCGCCTCGTCGGCGGACAGCCCGAGGAAGCGCCGCACCCGTCGGTCGAAATCCGCCACTCCCTCGTCGTCGAATGCATTGGACAGCGACAGCATGGGCTGCGCGTGGCGCACCTTGCGGAAGCCCGCCGCGGGGGCCGCGCCGACCCGCTTCGAGGGGGAATCGGGGCGGACCAGGTCGGGGAAGCGGGCCTCTATCTCGTCGTTGCGCCGCCGCAGGGCGTCGTATTCGGCATCGGAGATGACCGGCGCGTCCTCGATGTAGTAATGGCGGTCGTGCTCGGCTATCTCGTGGGCCAGGCGCGCCAGCTCGCGGGCCGCCTCGTCGCGGGTCAGGTCTTCCACCGGCTTGCGCCGCAGGTCGTCGAAATCGAGCACGCCCATGCCTTCTACTCCCGTTTCAGCAGCCTGCGCGCCTGGGCGCGGGCTTCGTCGGTTATGTCGTGGGCCGACAGCATGCGGGCTATCTCCTCGCGGCGGGCCGCCTCGTCGAGGGAGCGCACCGAAGTCTGGGTCAGGCCGCCGGCGCTGTGCTTGGATATGACATGGTGATGGGCGGCGGCGGCGGCAACCTGCGGCGAGTGGGTGACCGCCAGCACCTGCAGCCCGCCGGCGGCCAGGCGCGCCAGGCGCTCGCCCATGGCGGCGGCCACCGCGCCGCCGACGCCCGTGTCTATCTCGTCGAAGACCAGCACCGGGGCGGAGCCGCGCTCGGCCAGCGCCACCTTGAGCGCCAGCATGAAGCGCGCCAGCTCGCCGCCGGAGGCCACCCTGGCCAGCGGCCCCATGGGCGAGCCGGGATTAGTGGCGACCATGAATTCCACCCGGTCGATGCCGGATGCCCCGGCCAGCTCGTCGGCGCTCTCCACCCCGGTTGTGAAGCGGGCCTTTTCCAGCTTCAGCGGGGCAAGCTCGGCGGCGACGCGCTCGTCCAGCTCGCGGGCGGCGGCGCGGCGGCGCCCGGAGAGGGCGCGGGCGGCGGTGAAATATTCCTCGCGGGCGGTGTTTTCGGCCTGCTCGAGGGCGGCGATCCGCTGCCCGCCGTCTTCCAGCGCCCGCAGGCGGGAGCGCAGGGTTTCGGCGAGGGCGGGCAGCTCGTCGACCATGACCTTGTGCTTGCGGGCGGCGGCGCGCAGGGCGAAGAGGCGCTCCTCGGTTTCCTCCAGCTCGCGCTGGTCGAAATCGAAGCGGTGGCGGGTTTCCCCGAGCAGGCTTTCGGCCTCGGCCAGCTCCACCAGCACGCGGTCGAAGGCCTCGCAGACATCGTCGAGCAGGCCGCCGGCGGCCTCGCGCAGGCGCTCGATGCGGCGCAGGGAGCCGTTCAGCCTGCCGGCCAGCGAGCCGTCGGCGCTCAAGGTGGCCTCCATGCCCTCCAGGGCATCGGCGAATTGCTGGGCGTGCATCATGACCTGGCGGCGCTCGGCCAGTTGTTCCTCCTCGCCCTCGCGCGGGGCCAGCTCGTCCAGCTCGGCGACCACGTGGGCCAGCCATTCGCCCTCGCGCCCGGTTTCCTCCAGTTGGCGGCGGGCCTCGGCCAGTTCGTCGGCGGCACGCCGCCACGCGCGCCACTTTTCGCCCACCGCGCGGCGCTCTTCTTCCAGCCCGGCGAAGGCGTCGAGCAGCGGCCCGTGGCGGGAAGCGTCGACGAGGGCGCGCGAATCGTGCTGGCCGTGGATTTCCACCAGCATGGAGCCCACCTGCCTGAGCAGGGCCACCGACACCGGCTGGCCGTTCACCTGGGCGCGCGCCTTGCCGTCGCTCCCCTGCACGCGGCGCAGGGTTATCTCGCCCGTGCCGTCGATCTCCAGCCCCTCGCCCTCCAGCAGGGCGAAAACGGGATGACCGGGGGGCAGGTGGAAAATGGCGCGCACCTGCCCCTGCCGCGCCCCGGCGCGCACCAGCGAGGCGTCGCCGCGCGCGCCAAGGGCCAGCCCCAGGGCATCGAGCAGGATCGACTTGCCAGCGCCGGTTTCGCCGGTGAAGACGCTGAAGCCCTCCTCCAGCTCCATGTCGAGGCGCTCTATGAGCACGATGTTGCTTATGGACAGTGCGCTCAGCATGGACTCGCTTATACGTTTCCCAGGGCGGAAAGAAAACCACGCCGCGCCCCTGTTTCCACCACCTTGACAATTTCCCGCCGCTGCGCGCACCTTTGCCCATCGCCATGGGCGCAAAAGCGAGGGGGAAGGAAAATCCGCCATTCAGGGGAGATTTCGGAGCGCATCATCCCGGCGCTGGCGGCCATGTGGAAGGCGCGCCTGCCGCTGGTGTGGCTGCTGGCGCTGGCCACCGGGCTGGTGGGGGCCTATGCCATGCTTGCCTTCCGCCACGGCATAGGCCTCGTGCAATGGCTGTGGCTGGGCACAGAGGCGGAAAACATCGTCGCCACCAAGGCCGCCTTCATCCATCCGCTGATAGTTTTTTCCGCGCCGGTGATCGGCGGGCTGGTGGTCGGGGCGCTGCTGGTGTGGATATCCCCCAAGCGGCGGGCCGAGGGAGTGGCGGACATCATCGAGGATTCGCACCTGCGGCGGGCCATGGTGGGCTGGCGCGAGGGGCTTTCCAGCGCCATCATCACCATAGTCTCGCTGGGATCGGGAGCCTCCACCGGCAGCGAGGGGCCGGCGGTGCACATAGGCTCCACAATCGCCTCGCAGTTCGGGCGGCCCTTCAGAATGCCGGTGACCTCGCGGCGGCTGTTGCTGGCCGCGGGCGCGGCGGCCGCCGTTTCGGCCTCGTTCAACGCGCCGGTGGCGGGGGTGGTGTTCGCCCACGAGGTGATCCTCGGCCATTACGCCCTGTCGGCCTTCGTGCCGACGGTGCTGGCCTCGGTCACCGCCACCTTGATAATCCGCGCGCACGTGGGGGATTTCCCGGCCTTCATCGTGCCGCCCCACCACATCGTCTCCAACTGGGAGTTCCCGGCCTTCGCCCTGCTGGGGCTCATCTCCGGGCTGGTGGCGGTCATATTCCTGCTGACCACCAGCACCAGCGACCGGCTGGCGCGGCGCGTGCCCATGCCGCTGTGGCTGCGCCCGGCGGTGGGCGGGGCGCTGCTTGGCCTGATGGCGCTGTTCGTGCCGCAGATACTGGGCATCGGCTACGAGGCCACCTCGATGGCCCTGAAGGGCAAGTATGGGCTTTACCTGCTGCTGGTGCTGCTGGCGGCCAAGATACTGGCCACGTCCATCACCCTGGCCTCGCGCTTCGGCGGCGGGGTGTTCGCGCCGTCGCTGTTCATGGGGGCGATGGCCGGCGGCGCCTTCGGAACGGCCATGGACATGCTGTTCACCGGCGCGGTGTCGCAATCGTCCGTCTACGCGCTGGTCGGCATGGGGGCGGTGGCCGGGGCCATCCTCGGCGCGCCGCTGTCCACCGCGCTCATCGTCTTCGAGATGACCGGCGGCTACCAGATGACCATCGCCCTGCTGCTGGCCACCTCGCTGGCCTCGCTGGTCATGCAGACGCTGATCGGGCGCAGCTTCTTCCACTGGCAACTGGCCACCCGCGGGCTGAACCTCGACGAGGGGCCGCACCGGGCGATAATGAAGCGCCTCAGGGTGCGGGACTTCATGACCCCGCGCCAGAAGGGCGAAAGCACCGCCATCCCGGAGGAATTCGCCAACCGCCCGGTGCTGCACAAGGACGACACGCTGGAAAAGGCCATGCGCGCCTTCGCCAGGGGCTCGTATTCCTACCTGCCGGTATGCGACCGCGGCGGGCGGGTGGTGGGCTGGGCCGACTACCCGGAGGCCATCAGGGTCTACAACGAGCACCTGGTCGCCTCGATGCGCGAGCAGCACGAGTAAGGGAAAAAAGCCGTGAACATGAAAAGGCCCGCGAGCATGGAAGCCCGCGGGCCGGCGAGGCGTTCCGCGCCGCCTGGGCGGATCGGCGGCGCGGGCGGATTGTTCAGAGGTAGGCGGCCTTGATGATGCCGAAGAAGTCGTCGGCCTTGAGCGAGGCGCCGCCGACCAGCGCGCCGTCGACGTTGGGCACGGCCATCAGCTCGGCGGCGTTGGAGGGCTTGACCGAGCCGCCATACTGGATGCGCACCTTCGCCGCCTCCTCCTCGCCGCCGACCCTGGCGGCCAGTTCCTTGCGGATGTGGGCATGGGCCTCGGCCACCTGCTCGACGGTGGGGGTGAGGCCGCTGCCGATGGCCCACACCGGCTCGTAGGCGATGACTGTGTTGGCGGCGGTGCAGCCCTCGGGCAGGGAGCCGGCGATCTGGGTGGAGAGCACCTCCAGCGTCTTGCCGGCCTCGCGCTCGTCGATGGTTTCACCGACGCAGATGATGGATACCAGGCCGGCGCGATGGGCGGCGGCGGCCTTCCTGTTGACTATCTCGTCGGTTTCGCCGTGATCGGTGCGGCGCTCGGAGTGGCCGACGATGACCGCCGTGGCGCCGGTTTCGGCTATCATCTCGGCGGCTATGTCGCCGGTGTGAGCGCCGGAGACCTCCCAGTGGCAATCCTCGCCGCCCATGGCGATGGGGGAATCGGCGAGCCGCTCGCCCATGGGGAAAAGCAGCGTGAAGGGCGGGCAGATCATCACGTCGCAGGCCGGCGAGAGGCCGTCGAGATACCCCTTGAGCTTGTCCACCTCCTCGAGCGAGGCCAAAGTGCCATTCATCTTCCAGTTGCCGGCGACCAGCGGCGGGAACTTGCTATCGGACATTATTTCTCCCTCTCGTCCATGATGATTTTCACCTTCGACGCCTGACGGGGCCATGGCGGCATGCCGCGAAGCGGCAATTGCCATTTGCCAAGGCGCGCGTTCTTTACTACAGCTTCCCCGACAGGTGCGTCTTTCACGATCGTCCGGCTGCTTCTAGCACAGGGGTGTGGCCGGGTTGAAGGGCTGAAAGGGCGCACCGGCGTCACATGGCGACCGCCGGCTTCTGGCCGGGGACGCCATAGGCGACTTTCACGAAGGCAGCACAAGACGGAAACTCCATACCATGCTCACGGCACTGCGCAGCAAGACGGGCGGCATCGTCGCCAAAGCATTCATCGGCCTGCTGGCGGCGAGTTTCGCCGTGTGGGGCATTTCCGACGTCTTCCGCGGCTCCGCCAGCGACACGCTGGCCACCGTCGGCGAGCACGAGATAACCGTCAACGATTTCCAGGAAACCTTCCGCAACCAGCTCAACCGCATATCCCGGCAGGTGGGCAAGCCGATCACCCCCGACGAGGCGCGCCAGATGGGCATAGACCGCCAGATACTGGCCCAGCTCATCCAGTCGGCGGCGCTCGACGAGCAGTTGAAGAGGCTCAAGATAGACCTGTCGGATGAATACATCGCCCGGCGGGTGGCCCAAATGAAGGAATTCCAGGGCCTTACGGGTCAGTTCGACGTCAACCTGTTCCGCCAGCGGCTGGGCCAGTGGGGCATATCGGAGGCCCGCTTCATCGACGAGGAACGCTCCGGCGTGCTGCGCGCCGGGCTGATGGCCGCCCTCACCTCCGGCCTGTCGGCCCCGGAGGAGGAGGTCAGGCTGATGTTCGCCCACCGCAACGCGGCGCGCGATGTAAGCTATTTCCGCGTCCCGGCCGATTCGGTGACGGTGCCGGAGCCCGACGAGAAGGAGCTGAAGGCCTTCTACGAATCGCACAAGAACCTGTTCGCCCTGCCGGAGCGCCGCCAGTTGTTCCTCCTCACCGCCCTGCCCCAGGATCTGACCGGCAAGGTCACGATCGACGAGGCAGCCATCCGCGAATATTACGATTCCCACAAGAGCGAGTTCGGAGAGCCGGAGAAGCGCACCGTCGAGCAGATAACCTTCGCCAGCGAGAAGGAAGCTAAGGCGGCGCTCGAGAAGATCCGCTCCGGCAAGGCCAGGTGGGAAGACATCGCCGGGGAAAAGGGCCTGTCGGAGGCCGACCGCCTGCTGGGCAGCTTCACGAAGAGCGGCTATCCCGACCCGGCGCTGGCGGACAAGATATTCGCCCTCGAGGAAGGCGAGGTGAGCGAGCCGCTGAAGGGGGCGCTGTCCATATCGCTGGCGCGGGTGACGAAGGTGCAGCCGGCCAGCATCAAGCCATTCGAGGCGGTGAAGGAAGAGATAGCCCGCAAGCTGAAGCTGGAGAAGGCCAAGGACGTGGCGCTGGAGCTGCATGACAAGGTGGAGGACGCGCGCGCCTCCGGCCAGTCGCTGCAGGACATAGCCGGGCAGATGGGCCTGAAAGGCATGACCACTCCCCATGTATCCGCCGCCGGGCTGGACAAGGACGGCAAGCCGGTGAAGCTGCCCGCCGCCTCGGAGCTGCTCAAGGCGGCGTTTGCCAGCGACGTGGGGGTGGACAATGACGTCATCACCACCCCGGACGACGGCTTCGTGTGGTTCGCCGTCACCGACATAAAGCCGGCCAGCGTGGAGAAGTTCGAGCAGGCCAGGGACAAGGCGCGCAAGGAATGGGAGCGCGACAAGCGCCGCCAGATGGTGATGGAAAAGGCCAACAAGCTGCTGGAGCGGGCCAGGAAGGGCGAGGACATGGCAAAGCTGGCCGCCGAGGTGGGGGCGGAGGTCAGGCAGTTGCAGGGGCTGAAGCGCAACGAGGCGCGCGAGGACTTCCCGGTGGCCGCCGTGCGCAAGCTTTTCGCCGGGCCGGAAAACGCCTGGCTGGTGGCCCCGGCCAGCGACGGCGTATCGGCGCTCCTGGTGCATTCCACGGGGCACGCCTTGCCGCCCCTGGAATCGGCCCCCGACGAGGTCAAGTCGATCCGCGCCGTGCTGGCCCAGAGCATCGCGCGGGACGTGTCCGACCAATACCTGGCGGCCCTGCAGAAGGAATACGGGGTGAAGATCAACCGCCAGGCATGGGCGCGGCTGACTGGCGGAGACGCCGCCAGATGACGGCCCGCGACGCCTCATACGAGGAATTCGCCACCCTTTACGGAGAAGGCAAGCCGCAGGTGGTGCACGCGCGGCTGGTGGCCGACCTGGAGACGCCGGTTTCGGCCTTTCTCAAGCTGCGCGAGCTTTCGCCCTGCGCCTTCCTGCTGGAATCGGTGGAAGGCGGGGCGGTGCGCGGGCGCTATTCGCTCATCGGGCTGAAGCCAGACATAGTGTGGAAGGTGGAGGGCGAGCGGGCCTTCATCAACCGGCGGGCGCTGGCCGACATCTCCGGGCCCTTCGAGGAGCAGGAGCAGCCGCCGCTCGATGCCCTGCGCGCGCTGCTGGCGGAGAGCCGCATGGAGCTGCCCGGCGACCTGCCGCCGATGGCCGCCGGATTGTTCGGCTACATGGGCTACGACACGGTGCGGCTGGTGGAGAGGCTGCCGGACGTCAACCCGGACAGCACGGGCGTGCCCGACGCGCTGATGGTGCGGCCCACGGTGATGGTCATATTCGACGCGGTGCGCGACGAGATGACGATCATCACGCCCGTCCATCCGCGCCCCGGCGTCGATGCCGAAACGGCCCACCGGCAGGCGCTGGCGCGGCTCGACGACGTGGTGGCGCGCCTGAGTCAGCCGATACCGCCCGACGAACTGGCGGCGGGGGAGAGCCAGGTGGACATAGCGCCGCCGGTGTCCAACACGCCGCCGGAGCGCTACATGGAGATGGTGGAGAAGGCGCGGGAATACATCCGCGCCGGGGACATATTCCAGGTGGTGCTGTCACAGCGCTTTTCCACCGATTTCCCGCTGCCGCCGTTCGCCCTTTACCGGGCGCTGCGGAGGGTCAACCCGTCGCCCTATCTCTACTACCTGGATTTCGCCGACTTTCAGCTCATCGGCTCCAGCCCGGAGATCCTCGTGCGGGCGCGCGACGGCAAGGTGACCATCCGGCCCATCGCCGGAACGCGCAGGCGCGGGCGCACCCATGCCGAGGACGTGGCGCTGGAGCGGGAGCTGCTGGCCGACCCCAAGGAGCTGGCCGAGCACCTGATGCTGCTCGACCTTGGCCGCAACGACGTGGGCAGGGTGGCGAAAATCGGCAGCGTCGAGGTCACCGAGCGCTTCATCATCGAGCGCTACTCGCAGGTGATGCACATCGTCTCCAACGTCGAGGGCGAGCTGGACGAGGAGCGCCATGACGCCATAGACGCCCTGATGGCCGGATTCCCGGCGGGCACCGTCTCGGGCGCGCCCAAGGTGCGGGCGATGGAGATAATCGACGAGCTGGAGCTGGAAAAGCGCGGCCCCTACGCCGGCTGCGTGGGCTATTTCTCGGCGGACGGCGGCATGGACAGTTGCATCATCCTGCGCACGGCGCTGATAAAGGACGGCCGCATGCACGTGCAGGCGGGCGCGGGCATAGTCGCCGATTCCGTGCCGGAGCTGGAACAGAAGGAATGCGAGAACAAGGCGCGCGCCCTGTTCGTGGCGGCGGAAGAAGCAGCGCGCTTCACGGGCGGCGGCAAGAAGGGGCAGTGATGCCTCGCCTTGCGTCACGCGCGGGCTTGTCTGGGTAATAAAGGGTTGTAACTGGCGCGGGCATGGGAAGGGCCGATGAACATTCTGCTGATCGACAACTACGACAGCTTCACCTACAACCTCGTGCATTTCCTCGGCGAGGTGGGGGCCGAAACGGCTGTTTACCGCAATGACGCCATCACGGTGGGCGAGGCGCTGGACATGCGCCCGCGCGGCATCGTGCTGTCGCCCGGCCCCTGCACGCCGAACGAGGCGGGCGTCTGCGTGGAGCTGGTGACGGCGGCGGCGAAGGCGAATATTCCGCTGCTTGGCGTGTGCCTGGGGCACCAGAGCATCGGGGCGGCCTTCGGGGCCGAAATCGTGCGCGCCCCGCAACTGATGCATGGCAAGACGGACGAGATATTCCACGACGGCGAGGGCCTGTTCGCCGCCCTGCCCTCGCCCTTCACCGCCACCCGCTATCACTCGCTGATGATCGACGAGGATACCCTGCCCGGCGAACTGGCGGTCACGGCGCGCACCTCCGACAACCTGATAATGGCCGTGCAACACCGCCGGAAGCCCATTTTCGGGGTGCAGTTTCACCCCGAGAGCATTGCCACCGAGCATGGCCATGCGCTATTGCAAAACTTCCTGCGAGCATGCCAACAACCGGCGGAGGCAACATCATGACTGACGCCCTCAAACCCCTCATAGCCAAGGCCGCCGACGGCCAGCCACTGAGCCGCGAGGAAACGCGCGAGGCCTTCCGCGTCATGATGAGCGGCGAGGCCACGGAGGCGCAGATAGCCGGGCTGCTGATGGCCCTGCGGGTGCGCGGCGAGACGGTGGAGGAGATCACCGGCGCGGTGGAGGTGATGCGCGAGAAGATGCTCACCGTGGACGCCCCGGACGATGCCATGGACATCGTCGGCACCGGCGGCGACGCCTCGGGCTCCTACAACATATCAACGGCGGCCGCCTTCGTGGTCGCCGGGGCGGGCGTGCCGGTGGCCAAGCACGGCAACCGCGCCCTGTCGTCGAAATCCGGCTCAGCGGACGTGCTGATGGCGCTGGGGGTCAACATCGAGCTTGCGCCCGACCAGGTGAGCCGCTGCATAAGGGAAGCCGGGGTGGGCTTCATGTTCGCGCCCGCCCACCACGCGGCCATGAAGCACGTAATGCCGGCGCGCATCGCCCTGGGCACGCGCACCATGTTCAACCTGCTGGGGCCGCTGTCCAACCCGGCGGGCGTCAAGCGGCAACTGACCGGCGTCTTCTCGCGCGACTGGGTGGAGCCGCTGGCCCACGTGCTCAAGGAGCTGGGCTGCGAGAGCGCCTGGGTGGTGCATGGCGAGGGCGGGCTGGACGAAATATCGCCCGCCGGGGCGACATACGTGGCCGAGCTGAAGGACGGCGAGGTGCGCACCTTCGAGATAACGCCCAGGGACGGCGAGATCGCCGGCCACGACTTCGAGAGCATCAAGGGCGGAGACGCAGAACACAACGCGGAGGCCCTGCGCGGCGTGCTGGAATGCAAGAAGGGCCCCTACCGCGACACCGTGCTGATGAACGCCGGAGCGGC
>CAZXTT010000197.1:0-11388 GCA_964643775.1 uncultured Rhizobiaceae bacterium
CAGGGCTTATGAATCGTCGCCATGAACGGGAAACTCGTAGTATCCGTGGCGCGCATTGCCGTGGTCGGAATCTGAACCGGCCGGCGGACGACGGGCAATGCGCGAAAATGGCTCCTTTCGGGGCCTTTTTTGTTGTCTGAATTGAACTGCCGCGTTACCAACAGCGAAAGCACGAAGACAAGAGGCGATATGATGGCGGACGAGAAGCAATCCACCATGGAGATGAACGGGGCGGAGATAGTCCTGCAGGCGCTCAGGGATCAGGGCGTGAAGGACATATTCGGCTATCCCGGCGGGGCGGTGCTGCCCTTGTATGACGAATTGTTCCAGCAGGACGAGTTGAACCACATTCTGGTGCGCCACGAGCAGGGCGCGGTGCACGCGGCGGAAGGATACGCGCGCTCCACCGGCAAGGTGGGGGTGGTCTTCGTCACCTCCGGGCCGGGCTCTACCAATACGGTCACCGGGCTGATGGACGCGCTCGCCGATTCCATCCCGATAGTGGTCATAACGGGGCAGGTTCCGACCTCGCTGATCGGCTCCGACGCCTTCCAGGAGTGCGACACGGTGGGCATCACCCGCCCGTGCACCAAGCACAACTACCTGGTCAAGGACGTCAACGACATGGCGCGCATCATCCACGAGGCCTTCTACGTGGCCACCCATGGCCGCCCCGGCCCGGTGGTGGTGGACATCCCCAAGGACATACAGTTCGAGACGGGCACCTACACGCCGCCGCAAAACGTCACCCACAAGACCTACAAGCCGCAGGTCAAGGGCGATCCGCTGGCCATCGAGGCGGCGGTGGAGCTGATGGCGAGCGCCAGGAAGCCCATATTCTACACCGGCGGCGGGGTCATCAATTCCGGCCCCGGGGCGGTGGCGGCGCTGCGCGAGCTGGCCGAAATGACGGGCTTTCCCGTCACCTCCACACTCATGGGGCTGGGCGCCTATCCCGCCTCCGGCGAGCAGTGGCTGGGCATGCTGGGCATGCACGGCACCTACGAGGCCAACCTCGCCATGCACGACTGCGACGTGATGATCGCCGTGGGCGCGCGCTTCGACGACCGCATCACGGGGCGGCTGGACGCCTTCTCGCCGGGGTCGCGCAAGATCCACATCGACATAGACCCCTCGTCGATCAACAAGAACGTGCGCGTCGACATCCCCATTCTCGGCGATTGCGGCGCGGTGCTGGCGGACATGGCCGGGGCTTGGAAGGACAAGGGCCTGAAGAGCAACGAGAAGGCGCTCGCCGAATGGTGGAAGCAGATAGACGAGTGGCGCTCGCGCGACTGCCTGTCCTTCAGGAACTCGTCCGACGTGATAATGCCGCAATACGCCATCCAGCGGCTCTACGAGGCGACCAGGGACAGGGATGTGTTCATCACCACCGAGGTCGGCCAGCACCAGATGTGGGTGGCCCAGCATTACCGCTTCGACAAGCCCAACCGCCTGATGACCTCCGGCGGGCTGGGCACCATGGGCTATGGCTTTCCCTCGGCCATCGGCGTGCAGGCGGCCAATCCCTCGTCGCTGGTCATCGACGTGGCGGGAGACGCCTCCATCCAGATGAACATCCAGGAGATGGCCACGGCCATCCAGCACGACCTGCCGGTGAAGATATTCCTGATGAACAACAACTACATGGGCATGGTGCGCCAGTGGCAGGAGCTGCTGCACGGCAACCGCCTGTCGGAATCCTACGTGGAGGCGCAGCCCGATTTCCTCGAGCTTGCCCGCTCATACGGCTGGCACGGCATCCGCTGCACCAGGCCGGCGGACCTGGACGCGGCGATAGAGGAGATGATCAACCACGAGGGGCCGGTGTTCCTCGATTGCCATGTCGCCAACCTGGCCAACTGCTTCCCGATGATCCCCGCCGGGCAGGCCCACAACGAGATGTGGCTGAACGAGGAAATGGCGGCAGCCGACGCGTGACAAGGAGAGCAAGCCAATGACCGTCAAGGAAGAAGCCGAGCTGGCCATCCCGCCCGCTTCCACCTATTTCATGGTCGAGGAAAAGGAGCCGGAGGAGAGCCACACCCTGTCGGTGGTGGTGGACAACGAGCCGGGCGTGCTGGCGCGCGTCATCGGCCTGTTCACGGCGCGCGGCTACAACATCGACCAGCTCACGGTGTCGGAGGTGCAGCACGCCGCCGCCGTGTCGCGCATCACCATAGTGACCTCCGGCACGCCCCACATCATGGAGCAGATAAGGGCGCAGTTGCGGCGCCTGGTGCCGGTTCACTCGGTGGCCGACCTGACGCTGGAGGGCGACCCCATAGAGCGCGAGCTGGCGCTGGTCAAGGTGAAGGGCGAGGGCGAGGCGCGGGTCGAGGCGCTGCGCATAGCCGACGCCTTCCGGGCTCGGGTGGTGGACGCCCAGGCCAGCTCCTTCGTCTTCGAGATAACCGGCAAGACGCGCAAGGTGGACCAGTTCATCCAGTTGATGAAGCCGCTGGGCCTGATGGAAGTGGTGCGCACCGGCATAGCCGCCATCTCCCGCGGCCCGGAAGCGATGAAGATATGAGGCGAACGGGCTCGTTGACGCCTGTCGCGCGACGCGCTACAATATTGACGTTTGAATGATTGTCAGCTTTCGCCACAAGGGATTGCGTCACCTCTACGACCGTGGAACCGCCAAGGGCGTTCCTCCCAAATTGGCGAACAGGTTGCGCATGGTGCTGTCGGCGCTCGATGTTGCCATTTCCGTGGATGAACTGCGCACGGTTCCTGGCTGGAGGCTGCATCGCCTTAGCGGCAAGCTGAAGGATCATTGGTCAATTTCCGTCAGTGGCAATTGGCGGGTGGTTTTCCGCTTCGAGAATGGCAAGGCGTTCGATGTTGATTTGGTGGATTATCATTGAGGCAGGGCGATGAGCATGAAAGAGCCGGTGCATCCGGGGCGGTTCGTCCGCGAGATGGTGCTGGAGCATCATGGGCTGAGCATAACCCGCGCGGCGCGGGTGTTGGGCGTGGGGCGGCAGGCGCTCAGCGCGCTGGTCAACGGGCGCGCTTCCATGTCGCCGGAAATGGCCACGCGGTTTGAAAAGGCCTTCGGCGTCAGCAGGGAATTGCTTTTGCGCATGCAGTTGGCCTATGACTTGGCGGGTATCCGCCAACTCGATGATCGCATCAGTGTCGAGAAATACGATCCTCACGCAGCCTGAGGGCCATTCATGACAGTCAATCTTTCAGTCAATCTCAATGCCGTGGCGCTGCTGCGCAACCGGCGGGACTTGCCGTGGCCGTCGCTGCCCGACCTGGGGCGGCTGGCGCTGGGGGCCGGGGCGGCGGGGTTGACGGTGCATCCGCGGCCCGACGAGCGCCACATCAGGCGCGCCGATGTCTTCGAGCTGGTTTCCATGCTGCGCAAGGAATACGTGGACAAGGAATTCAACATAGAGGGCTACCCGGACGAGCGCTGGATGGAGATAGTCATAGAGGCGCGCCCCGACCAGGCGACGCTGGTGCCCGACGATCCGTCCCAGTCCACATCCGACCATGGCTGGAACTTCGAGAAATCGGCGGAATTCCTGGCCCCGGTGATCGCCCGCCTGAAGGCGCGCGGCATCCGCGTGTCGCTGTTCGCCGATCCCACCCCGGACGGGCTGGAGGTGGCCAGGCGGGTGGGGGCCGACCGGGTGGAGCTATACACCGGCCCCTACGGGGCGTGTCACGACGACAACCGCCGCCAGATGGCCGAGCTGCACAAGCTGGCGCTGGCCGCCCAGAAGGCCCAGGTGCTGGGCCTCGGCCTCAACGCCGGCCACGACCTGACGGTGCAGAACCTGACCCCGCTGGTAATGGCCCTGCCCAACCTCGACGAGGTGTCCATAGGCCACGGACTGATAGCCGACGCCCTGAAATTCGGCATGGCGGAAACGGTGAAGAGATTCCGCCGCGCGCTGGGGGATCCGTCTGCCTGAGGGGGGGCGGGAAATGCTTGAATGGCGGGTGCGGGAGCGCCAATGATGCTCAGGTGGCGAAGCGGAAATGCACCACGTCGCCGTCCTCGATGACGTAGTCCTTGCCCTCCAGCCGCATCTTGCCCGCCTCGCGGGCGCCGCCTTCGCCGCCGTGGGCGAGGTAGTCGTCGTATGAGATGACCTCGGCGCGGATGAAACCCTTTTCGAAGTCGGTATGGATGACGCCCGCCGCCCGCGGCGCGGTGGAGCCGCGACGCACCGTCCAGGCGCGCGCCTCCTTGGGGCCGCAGGTGAAGAAGGTTATGAGATCGAGCAGCCGGTAGCCGGCCCTTATCAGCCTGTCCAGCCCGGCCTCGGACAGGCCGAGGCTGTCGAGGAACTCCTTGCGCTCATCCTCTGGCAGTTGCGCCAGCTCCTCCTCGATGGCCGCCGATATGATGACCACCCCGGCCCCCTGTTCGGCGGCCATTTCCTCCACCCTGGCGGAAAATTCGTTGCCGCCGGCGGCGGAATCCTCGTCCACGTTGCACACGTATAGCACCGGCTTGGAGGTCAGCAGGTTCAGCCCCTTCCAGTCCTTCTCCTCCTCCGGGGCGATGTCGGCCAGGCGCGCCGGCTTGCCCTGTTCGAGAAGGTCGGTGGCCTTGCGCATCAGGGCGGCCATGCGGCGCGCCTCCTTGTCGCCGGTGGCGGCCTTTTTCTCCAGCCTGACGAGGCGCTTTTCGAGGCTCTCAAGGTCGGCCAGCATCAGCTCGGTTTCGATGATCTCGGCGTCGCGCAGCGGATCGACGCCGCCTTCCACGTGGGTTATGTCGTCGTCCTCGAAGCAGCGCAGCACCTGGATTACGGCGTCAACCTCGCGGATGTTGGCCAGGAACTGGTTGCCCAGTCCCTCGCCCTTCGACGCCCCGCGCACCAGCCCCGCTATGTCTACGAAGGTGATGCGGGTGGGGATGATCTCGGCCGAGCCCGCGATCTCCGCCAGCCTGTTCAGGCGCTCGTCGGGCACCGCCACCCCGCCGACGTTGGGCTCGATGGTGCAGAAGGGATAATTGGCCGCCTGCGCCGCCGCCGTCTGGGTGAGGGCGTTGAACAGGGTGGACTTGCCGACGTTGGGCAGCCCCACTATGCCGCATTTGAAACCCATCAGTCCTGTTCCTCGTCGTCCTTTTTCGGCAGGGCGGGGGCCACGGCCATGTGCAGCCGGTTGAGGAAGGTGGAATAATCCTCCTCCACCAGCAGCGGCGCGTTGTCGGCCACCGCCTCGAGGAGCGGCTCCAGCCACTTCCGCTCCGCCCTGGTGAAATCACGCAGCACGTAATCGTGCACCCGGCGCTTGTCGCCGGGGTGGCCTATGCCCAGCCGCAGGCGGTGAAAATCGGCCCCGATGTGGGCCATTATGGAGCGCAGGCCGTTGTGCCCGGCATGCCCGCCGCCGCTCTTTATGCGCGCCTTGCCGGGGGCGAGGTCCAGCTCGTCGTGGATGACCAGCACGTCGGCGGGCTCCAGCTTGTAGAAGCGCATGGCCTCGCCCAGCGAGCGCCCCGATTCGTTCATGTAGGTCATGGGCTTGAGCAGGATGACCTTGTCGCCGCCCAGCCGCCCCTCGGCGGCGAGGCCGGAAAAGCGCCGCCGCCACGGCGAAAAACCGTGACGGCGGGCGATCTCGTCCACCGCCATGAAACCGATGTTGTGCCGGTTGGCGGCATACTTGCCCCCGGGATTGCCCAGTCCGGCGATCAGCTTCATGGCCTGGCTTCCATTGTGCAATGGCTTCCCGCGAGGGGACGATGGGCTCTGGCGCGGGGAAACCGGCGAAGATTACTCCTCGCCGCCTTCCGCTGCTTCTTCCTCCGCCTCGCCTTCTTCCGTCTCCGCGCTCTCGCCGCCGGCGGCGCCGGTTATCGAGGCCAGGGTGAAGTCGCGGTCGGTGATGGTGGGCTCCACGCCCTCGGGCAGGTCGACTTCCGAGATATGCAGCGAATCGCCGATTTCCATGTTGGAGATGTCGGCGACGATCTTCTCGGGGATCTGCGAGGCGCGGCAGTAGACTTCCACCACGTGGCGCACCACGTTGAGCGCGCCGCCGCGCTTGAGGCCGGGAGAAACGTCCTCGCCGACGAATTCCACCGGCACTTCCACGGTGATGCGCGCGCCCTTGCCAAGGCGCAGGAAGTCAACGTGAATGGGCAGATCCTTGACCGGGTCGAGCTGGATGTCGCGCGGGATGGTGCGCGTGCTGTCGCCATCGACTTCCAGCTCCACGAGGGTCGACTCGAAGCGCCCCTTGATGAAATGGCGGTATATCTCCGGGAACTCGATGGAGATGAGCTGCGGCGGCTGGTTGTCGCCGTAGATGACAGCCGGAACCCGCCCGGCGCGGCGCTCGCGGCGCGCGGCCCCCTTGCCGCCCTTTTCCCGCCGCAGGGCCTTGATTTTGATGATGTCGGCCATGGATCTGCTCCTTTGGATCTTGGAATAAAAACGCAAAAAACACCTCGCCAGCGGCAATCAGTTCACCGTGGCGTGGCGCGTGTCTTCATCGGCGGCGGGTCTTCCTCCAGGGGTGAACGTGGCCCCGCCGGCCGAAGATGGGCGCTTATAACCTCAAACAGGCCGCCAAAACAAGAGCCGTGCGCGCCTTTGTTGCCGGGCATCATTTTCGCGGCTATGTTCGATAAAACGAACCAGTGATCCATGGCATGAAGGGAAGCGCGCGCAATGGCCGGAAAACGCGGTGGCAGGCAGGACATACCACAAGGGCTGGGCAGCGCCGTGCAGCGGCTGCGCAAGGCCTATCACATGTCGCTCGGCGAGCTGGCCGAGGTTTCGGGGGTGGCCAAGTCCATCATCTCGCAGATAGAGCGCAACGAGACCAACCCCACCATCGGCACGGTGATGAAGCTCTCCCGCGCCCTTGACGTGCCGCTGGCGGAGGTGCTGGAGGAAAGGGCCGATACCCCGGCCATCCTGCGCCACCAGAAGCGGCGCGACATCCCGCAACTGGTCAGCGAGGACGGGCTGGTGCATCTGCACATAGCCGGGGCGCTGGAGCTGGTGGAGCTGTTCCAGTGGTATGACATGCATGCCGCCCCCGGCGGCGTTCTGGCCTCCGATCCTCACCAGGACGGATGCATAGAGCATCTCTACGTGATGAGCGGCGAGCTGGAGGTGCGAAGCGGCGACGAGAAGGCGCTGGTCAGAAGCGGCGAATCCCTGCGCTATCGCGGCGACCTGCCACACGTGATAAGAAATCCCGGCGGCGAGGAGGCCCATGCCATCATGGTCCTGCAGATGCGGCCCCTGCATGCCATGGAGGCGAGATGAAGAATCCTCCCCGCCATCCCGAAAAGGCCCACAGGCCGGACAATCCGGTGGCCCGCAAGCCCGGGTGGATCAGGGTGCGCATGCCGTCCTCGCGGCAATTCAACGAGACGCGGCGCGTGGTGCGCGAGGGCGGGCTGTCCACGGTGTGCGAGGAGGCCGCCTGCCCGAACCTCGGCGAATGCTGGGCGCGCCGCCATGCCACCTTCATGATCCTCGGCGACATCTGCACCCGCGCCTGCGCTTTCTGCAACGTGGCCACCGGCAAGCCCGGAGCGCTCGACGGGGACGAGCCGCGGCGGGTGGCCGAGGCGGTGAGCCGCATGAAGCTGAAGCACGCGGTCATAACCTCGGTGGACCGCGACGACCTGCCCGACGGCGGGGCAGGACACTTCGCCAAGACCATCCGCGCCATCCGCGAGGCCGCCCCGGAGGTCAGCGTGGAGGTGCTGACCCCCGATTTCCGCAACAAGCCCGGAGCGCTCGAAAAGGTCATGGAAGCCCGCCCCGATGTCTTCAACCACAACCTCGAGACGGTGCCGGGGCTATATCCCGCCATCCGCCCCGGGGCGCGCTACTATCACTCCCTGCGCCTGCTGGAGCGGGCGCGCGAGCTGGACGCGGAGGTGTTCATCAAGTCCGGCATCATGGTGGGGCTGGGCGAGACGCGCCCGCAGGTTTTGCAGGTGATGGACGACATGCGCTGCGCCGGGGTGGAGTTCATCACCATCGGCCAATACCTGCAGCCGACGCCGAAGCACGCGCCGGTGGAGAAATTCTGGACGCCGGAGGAATTCCGCGAGCTTGAACAGGCCGCCTGGTCGAAGGGCTTCCTGATGGTCGCCGCCACGCCGCTCACCCGCTCCAGCCACAACGCCGACGCCGATTTCGAGAAACTGCGCGCCGCCCGGCGGGACAATGCCAGCCGCTCATGACCAGCCGCTAATGACCGCCGGACAGGTCCTTTAAGGGAAATATCAGCTTTTTCGTTCACCCTGGTGCAAACGGCTTGCCTTGCAGGATGAACGGTCATGAAGATAATCCATGTTTTCCGCGCCCCGGTGGGGGGATTGTTCCGCCACGTGCGCGACCTGGCCCGCGCCCAGGCCGAAAGCGGCCACGAGGTGGGGCTGATTTGCGATACCGGAGGTGGCGGCAACGCGCAAAAGCTGCTCGACGAGCTGTCGCCCCACCTGGCGCTTGGCGTGCTGCGCCTGCCCATGCCGCGCCTGCCCGCAGTGGCCGATGTGCGCGCCTTGCGGGCCATTGGCGGGCACGTGGCCAGGATCGCTCCCGCCATAGTTCACGGCCACGGGGCCAAAGGCGGGCTTTACGCGCGGCTGGCCAAGGGCAGGGCGAAGGCGGTTTACACGGCGCACGGCGGCTCGCTGCATTATTCGTGGAAATCGCCGGGGGCGCTGTTTCTGGCCGCCGAGCGGCTGCTGCTGAAGCGCACCGACGGGCAGATATTCGTCTGTGAATTCGAGCGCGATGCATTCCGGGACAAGATCGGCCTGGGCGATTGCCCCTCGGCGGTCATCCACAACGGGCTGGCGGAAGAGGAGTTTGCCCCGGTTGCGGTCAATGCCGATGCCGCCGACATATTGTTCATCGGCGAGCTGCGCCGGTTGAAGGGGGTGGACGTGCTGATCGAGGCCATCGCCCGGTTGCGCCGCGCCGGGCGGCCGCTGCGCGCCGTCATCGTCGGTGACGGGCCTGACAGGGAAACGTTCGCCAGTCAGGTGAGGCAGGCGGGCCTCGGCGAAGCGGTGGAAATGCCCGGCGCCATGCCCGCGGCCGCGGCCTTCCCGCTGGGGCGCGTCATGGTGGTGCCCTCGCGCGCCGAATCCTTCCCCTACGTGGTGCTGGAGGCGCAGGCGGCGGGCAAGCCGGTCATCGCCTCCGATGTCGGCGGCATAGGCGAAATGCTGGAGAGGGAATACCTGGTGCCGGCCGGCGACGCGGAAGCCCTGGCCGCAAGGCTGGCCGCCGTGCTCGATGACGAGGAGGCGGACAGGCGCGCGTTGGAGCGCATGGAACCGCTGAAGGAGCGCTTCTCGGCCGCCGTAATGGCCCGCTCGATCGTCGATTTCTATCGCTCGCTGCCGTGAGCCACGGGCGGCCTCATCGCGCCGCCTTGAGCACCACTTCGTCCTCGCCTTGCTCTATCTCCAGCCCCAGCCCGGTTTCCTCGATCAGGCGCAGGGTGTAGTAGGGCTGCACCTTGTGGGCGTCTATGTCTTCCGCCGTGACCTCGCCGGTGAGCACTTCCGCCGTGCGCATGGGCAGGCAGGCCTTCCTGCCCCTGGCCAGCAGCCGGTAGAAACCGTCCCCGGCCTCCACCGTTATTTCACCGCCGCGCGGGATGCAGGTGACGGCGATGGTGAACAGGTTGAGCAGCAGCTTGACCTCCGACTTGGGGCGGTTCTCGCGCGGCGCTTTCCAGTTCAGGCTTACCCGCTTGTCATCGGCGATCAGGGCGGCGGCCATGTCCCCGGCGTCACCTAGCGATATTTCCATGCCCGCCGAACCGGCCGCCCCGAATGCCAGGCGGGCGAACTGCAGCTTGGAGGAAGCCTGCCGGGCCGAGTTTTCGATCAGCGTCATGGCGACCTTGCGCATCTCCTCGTCCGGCTCGCCGGCGAGCACTTCCAGCCCGTTGGCTATCGCCCCCACCGGCGATATCAGGTCATGACAGATGCGGCTGGAAACGAGCGCCGCCAGATCCATGTCGCTGAGCAGATTGGCCATGAAAAACTCCTCGTATGCACCCCTTGGTTGCCCCTTCGCGCGCGCCCGGACGGGCGAATCGCCGAATAATGCGTTTGTAAAACTTCCCGCCGCCGCCAGCAAGGCGCTGAAGCCTCCGCCGGCCGGGGATGACTACCCGGAATGGCATGGCGGGCGCGCCTGGGCGCTTGACATGACATGCGGGTCATGCAAGAACAATATGCGAACATCAACAACGGCGCAGGTGCAAGACCTGTGGACAAGGCGGCCATGCCGCTGGCGTGGCCGGGTGGGGCGGTATAGGGTCGGCCTCGAACAGGAATGCATTTTCGGGCGCTGATAATCGCCGGGACAGCGGGAGAGCAAGATGGCGGCTTCGTTGAACAAGGTTATGTTGATCGGCAACCTGGGGGCCGACCCGGAGGTGCGCAGCCTTTCCGATGGCCGCCCGGTGGTCAACCTGCGGGTGGCCACCAGCGAGAGCTGGCGCGACCGGACCACCGGCGAACGCCAGGAGCGCACCGAGTGGCACCGGGTGGTGATCTTCAACGAGAACCTCGCCAGGGTGGCCGAGCAATACCTGCGCAAGGGCTCCAAGGTCTACCTGGAGGGCCAGTTGCAGACCCGCAAGTGGACCGATCAGTCCGGCCAGGACAGATACACCACCGAGGTGGTGCTGCAACGCTTCCGCGGCGAGATGGTGCTGCTCGACCGTCCGGGCGAGGGCGGCGGTGGCGGCTACGCCGGCGCAAGCGGCTTTGGCGGCGGCGCGGCCGCCCCGCAGGAAGGCCCACAGGCAGGGCAGGGCGGCGAACCCGCCCCGCGCGACTTCTCCCGCGACCTCGACGACGACGTGCCGTTTTAGGGGCTGATACCGATGAGTGCATGGCGCCCGCCGCGCCCCTGAGCGTTTCTGAGGCCATTATTCCATGCCGGAAGCGTCATGGCGGGGTGAATGCCCCGGCAGCAAGGCACAGGGCAACGGCAATGCATACCCAGCCGTTTTTTCGCCGCTCATCGCGATGCGCCGGATTGTTCGCCATGCATTTATTGAGTCCAGACCCTAATCCTTCCCCTGATGCTTGTGGTTCAATTTTTTGTGCACTGCGCTTGACGTATGTCAATGAACCGCTTGGCTAGTCTGGACTAGCTTCAGCTTGGGAAAAGTCGGTCAACCTTTCCCGGATAACAAGCGGGAGGGCCTGCGGACATGGCCAGGCAGAGCGGAGCGGAGATGCCCGGGAGTCTGAGTGTGTCGGCTATGGCCCTTGTTGCACAGGGAAATATCTTTCCAAGGGGACTGAAATGAAATCACTCATGAAAAAGGCCTTGATGCTTTCGACGGCCATGGGCCTCGGGCTGGCGTTTTCCGGCGCGGCCCAGGCGCAGGGGCAGCTCGAAG
>CAZXTT010000198.1:0-7568 GCA_964643775.1 uncultured Rhizobiaceae bacterium
TTCTCGACTATGCCGTGATCCTTCTCGTTGGTGATGCGGCAGATCATGCCGATGCCGCAGGCGTCATGCTCGTGGGCCGGATCGTAAAGACCACGGGAGCCGGCGGGCTTGCGCGGCCAGCAGGCGTTGGCGTCGTTGTCGTCGCGATGCGGGATATGCCCTGTCATGTCTTCAATTTTCCCAGTTCACTGTTCGCTCGGTCACGGCGCGCCATCCTTTCCGCGCCGCGTTTCTCCCGGTGGCGCGGTTCGGCCATTGGCGCGGCCAGACGCTGTCTTGCCGGACAAGATGTCTGACGGCCCGAGACGGGCCGCGCGCGACAGTCAAGCGGCTGCTCCCGGCAAATTCAAGGGCCACTCCGGCGGCCCATCGCTTGTCTTCAACCTCGCGGGGCTCGCCGTGGCGCGCCGGTTTAAGCTGCTCATGCGAACCTTGAGCGCGCCTGCCCCGCAAAATTAGGGCAGCCATCCTGTCCCATCTGCCCCTTATGCCAGAAATCACCGGGGCGGGCAAGACGGCGAGAAGCGTAATTTCGCCGGTGGGAAGGCCGCTTTCAGGCATGCGGGCCATGCCCGGTCATACCCGCCATGGTCATGCTTCTTCCGGCAACCGCACCACCACGCAACCACCCTCTATATCGACTTGCGGCACGTTTTCACGGTCAAAGGGCACATAGAAGCTCTTGCCGCTGGCGGGCTGGATTTCCAGCAGGTCGCCGGCTCCGAAGTCATGCACCGCCCGCACCCTGCCCAGCGGCCTGCCGTTTTCATCCAGGACCTCCAGCCCCTCGAGGTCGCTGTAATAGAACTCGTCCTCGTCCGGCTCCGGCAGGGCGGCGCGCGGCAGCTTCAGTTGCACGCCCTTGAGGGCTTCCGCCGCGTCGCGGTCGTTCACCCCCTCGAGGCGGGCGATGAACAGGCCCTTCTTCGGGCGCAGGGAGGAGATGGTGAGCTTCCGCGGCCCGTCATTCACGTATAACGGGCCGTAGGAGGCTATGTCCTCCGGCGCTTCGGTGAAGCTCTTGATCCTCACCTCGCCGTGAATGCCATGGGCGCCGGTTATGACGCCCATGACAATCAGCCTGTCGCCTTCACGCGCCATGGCGGCGCACCATCAGGACTCTTCGCCTTCGGCCGCCTGCTCTTCGGCTTCTCCGGCCTCGGCCGCCTCGGCGGCTTCAGCGGCCTTGGCTTCCTTCTCGGCCTTGCGGGCAAGGGCCTTCTCGCCCGGCTGGCCCTTCTTGGGGTTGTTGCGCTCGGGCCGCTTGGCCAGCCCGGCGGCGTCGAGGAAGCGCAGCACGCGGTCGGTGGGCCTGGCCCCCACGGACAGCCAGTGCTTGACGCGATCTTCCTTGAGGGTCACGCGCTCGGGATGATCCTTGGGCAGCAGCGGGTTGTAGGTGCCCACCTTCTCGATGAAGCGGCCATCGCGCGGGGCGGTGTTCTCGGCCACCACGATGCGGTAGTAGGGGCGCTTCTTGGCGCCGCCGCGGGCCAGTCGGATTTTCAAAGCCATGTCGTTTCGTCTCCTTGGAGTTGTGATTTTTCCGTGTTTGGCTGATTTCAGAATTTTCAGATCGTCACTTGCGTTTCTTGCCGCGCCCGATGGGGGGCAGGCCGCCCAGTCCGGGCAGTCCGCCGCCGAGGCCGGGCAGTCCGCCACCCAGCCCGGGCAAACCGCCGCCCATTCCCGGCAGTCCCCTGGGCAGGGTGGGCGCGCCCTTTTCCTGATCCTGCATGGACTTGGCGAGGTCGCGCAGCTCCGGCGGCAACTGGTCGGGATCCATGCCCGCCAGCTCCGCCTGCATCTGCTCCATCTCGGCGGGCGAGGGGCCCTTGCCGAGGCCGAACATGTTGCCCAGCATGCCGCCCTTGCCCTTGCCCATCTTCTTCATCATGGCGGCCATCTGCTTGTGCATCTTGACCAGCCGGTTGATGTCCTGCACCGAGGTGCCGGAGCCGCGGGCGATGCGCTTCTTGCGCGAGGCGTTGAGGAGCTTGGGGAAGGTGCGCTCCCTCGGCGTCATCGAGGAGATGATGGCCAACTGGCGCTTCAGCACCAGGTCGTCGAGATCGACGTTGTCCAGTTGCTTCTTGATCTTGCCCATGCCCGGCAGCATGCCCATGACGCCCTTCATGCCGCCCAGCTTCTGCATCTGCTTCAGTTGCTCGGCCAGGTCGTCGAGGGTGAAGGCCCCCTTCTTCATGCGCCGGGCTATTTTCTGCGCCTTCTCGGCGTCGATGGTCCTGGCCGCTTTCTCCACCAGCGAGACGATATCGCCCATGCCGAGGATGCGGTTGGCCACCCGCTCGGGGTGGAAGGGCTCCAGCGCGTCGAGCTTTTCGCCTATGCCCATCAGCTTGATGGGCTTGCCGGTCACCGCCCGCATGGACAGGGCCGCGCCGCCGCGCCCGTCGCCATCGACGCGGGTCAGCACTATGCCGGTGATGCTCACCGCCTCGTCGAAGCTGCTGGCGAGGTTGACGGCATCCTGGCCGGTCAGGGCATCGGCCACCAGCAGCGTCTCGCGCGGGGAAGCCACGGCGCGCACCGCCTTGACCTCCTCCATCAGCTCCTCGTCTATGTGCAGCCGTCCGGCGGTGTCGAGGATGACCACGTCATAGCCGCCGCCGCGCGCCTCCTTCATGGCGCGGCGGGCGATGGTCACGGCGTCCTCGCCGTCTATTATCGGCAGGCTGTCCACCCCCGCCTGCCCGGCGAGGACGGCCAGTTGCTCGCGCGCCGCCGGGCGATGCACGTCGAGCGATGCGAGCAACACCTTCTTGCGCCGCTCGTCCTTCAGCCAGCGGGCTATCTTGGCCGAGGTGGTGGTCTTGCCCGATCCCTGCAGGCCCACCATGAGCACGACGTTGGGCGGCTCGCCATCGACCAGCAGGGGCGCGTCGTCGCCGCCCAGCATGGCCACCAGTTCGTCGTTGACTATCTTGACCACCATCTGGCCGGGGGTGACGGACTTTATCACCTCCTGGCCTATGGCGCGCTCCCTCACCTTGTCGATGAAGCCGCGCACCACCGGCAGCGCCACGTCGGCCTCGATGAGCGCCCGGCGCACCTCGCGCATGGCGGCGTCGACATCCTTTTCCGACAGCGCGCCACGGCCGGTAAGCTTGTCGAAAATGCCCGACAGGCGGTCTTGCAGCGTCTCGAACATAACCAGTGCGTCCTCGTGTTCGCGGTTTCCATGCAGGCGCTCATCTCACGCGGCGTCAAATCACGCGGCACAAGTCACGTGATAATCAAGTCACGCGGCAAATGCCGAGCGCGCCCGCGGGCGAACCCTCGCTGACGGGCGTTGACCCTTTCGCCTCCCGGTCACTGTCTTTGGCCCCAAGATGAAGGCCGCTGGCGTGCCATGTGCGAAACGGCGGCGTGATCATGTCGCGCCTGAATGGAATGTGGGGCTTCTTTACGGCAAAAGAAGTGGCCGGTCAATCAATTAACCGGAGAAGCCGAATCGCCATCCGGCTCTCACCCCGCGGCAAAGCAGGTTTGCCTAAGGCGGGGAAAGTTTCTATACCAAGTCGATGATGCCATCTGCTTTGTGGGGATTCCATGAACCGCATAGAAAAGGCCTGCCAGGAAAAGGGCATGCGCATGACCGGCCAGAGGCGCACCATAGCGCAGGTGATCGCCGACGCCAATGACCACCCGGACGTGGAGGAGCTGCACCGCCGCGCCTCCTCCATCGACCCGGGCATATCCATCGCCACCGTCTATCGCACCGTCAAGCTGTTCGAGGAGGCGGGCATCCTGGAGCGGCTGGACTTCCGCGACGGCCGGGCCCGCTACGAGCCAGTGGGCGATGAGCATCACGACCACCTGATAGATCTCAATTCCGGCGAGGTCATAGAATTTTCCTCGCCCGAGATCGAGGCCCTGCAGGAGAAAATAGCCCGCGAGCTTGGCTACCGGCTGGTCGATCACCGGCTGGAGCTTTTCGGAGTCAGGATCGACAAGGACAAGTAGGGCGCGGGCACGGTGCTGAAAACAATCGCAAACATCCGGCGGCTGGCGCGCGCCGGGCGGGTCATTGCCCGCCACGGGGCCTTCGTGACGCCGGAAATGCTCGCCGGGATGCCGCTGGCGGCGCGGTGGGGGCTGAAAATCGCCGCCATCGGGCCAAGGCCGAAAGGCGGCAGGGACGAGGATGGCCTGAGCGCCATTTCCGCCGCCCTCGCCGAGCTGGGGCCGAGCTGGATCAAGCTGGGGCAGTTCCTCGCCACGCGGCCCGACATCGTGGGCATGGAGCGGGCCGTCGAGCTGACCGAGCTGCAGGACAGCCTGCCGCCATTTCCCATGGAGCAGGCGCGCGCCGAGGTGGAAAAGGAGCTTGGCAAACCGCTCGACGAGCTGTTTTCCGAGTTCGGCCCGCCGGTGGCCGCCGCCTCCATCGCCCAGGTGCACAAGGCGCGCACCAGCGACGGGCGCGCGGTGGCGGTGAAGATACTGCGCCCCGGCGTCGAGCGGCGCTTCGCCAACGATCTTGAGAGCTTCTACCTGGCGGCGCGCCTGCTGGAGCGCTTCCATCCGCCCTCGCGGCGGCTCAAGCCGGTGCAAACGGTGGACACCCTGGCCCATTCGGTGCGCCTCGAGATGGATTTGCGCATGGAGGCGGCGGCCATGTCGGAAATGGCCGGGAACACGCGCGACGATCCGGGCTTTCGCCTGCCGGAGGTGGACTGGCAGCGCACTTCCAAGCGCATCCTGACCACCGAGTGGATAGACGGCACGCCGCTTTCCGACATCGAGGCCCTGCGCGCCGCCGGGCATGACCTGAACGCGCTTGCCGACACCATCATCCAGTCGTTCCTGCGCCAGACATTGCGCGACGGCTTCTTTCACGCCGACATGCACCAGGGCAACCTGTTCGTCGACGAGGCCGGCAACCTGGTGGCGGTGGATTTCGGCATAACCGGCCGCCTCAGCCCCTACGAGCGGCGGGTGTGGGCGGAGATACTGCATGGCTTCATTACCCGCGACTACCGGCGCAACGCCGAGGTGCATTTCGAGGCCGGATACGTGCCGCGCACCCATTCGGTGGAGGAATTCGCCCAGGCGCTGCGGGCCATCGGCGAGCCGATCATGGATCGCGACGCGGAGGAAATATCCATGGGCCGCCTGCTGGGGCAGATGTTCAAGACCACCGAGCGCTACGACATGGTGGCCCAGCCGCAATTGCTGATGATGCAGAAGACCATGGTGGTGGTGGAAGGCGTGGCCCGCACCCTCAATCCGCGCCTCAACATGTGGGAAGCCTCCGCCCCGGTGGTGCGCCAGTGGATCGCCGAGCACCTGGGCCCGGTGGGCCGGATCAGCGAGGCGGCGAAAAGGGCTTCCTCGCTGGCGCGGGTGCCGGAGATACTGGAACAGGCCGCCGACGCATCCCGCGCGCTGGCCGAGATGAGCCGCCGCGAGGAGGAGGGAAAACGGGAGCGGGCCGGAAGCGACTGGAAACTGGCCGCGCCGCTGTGGCTGGGAGCCGGGGCGCTAATGCTGCTGGCGCTGGCGCAATTGTGGTAGGATGCGGCCATCGAGAACATGAACAGGCTGCGTATCAGGGGCTGATCCCATGAGCACGAGCGATTCCGGCAAGCGCGTCCTTCTCATCATCGGCGGCGGCATAGCGGCCTACAAGTCGCTGGAGCTGATCCGCCTGTTGCGCAAGGCGGGCGTCGCCGTGACGCCGCTGCTGACCAGCGGCGGCGAGCAGTTCGTCACCCCCATGTCGGCCTCCGCCCTGGCCGGGGAGAAGGCCCACGGCGAGCTGTTCTCGCTCACCGACGAGGTGGAAATAGGCCACATAGAGCTTTCCCGCGCCGCCGATCTCATCGTCGTCGCCCCGGCCACCGCCGATCTCATGGCGCGCGCCGCCTGCGGGCTGGCCAACGACCTCGCCACCACCGTGCTGCTGGCCACCGACAAGCCGGTGCTCATGGCTCCGGCGATGAACGTGCGCATGTGGGAGCATCCGGCCACGCGGCGCAACGCCGAACGGCTGCGCGCCGACGGGGTGCGCTTCATCGGCCCGGAGGAAGGCGACATGGCCTGCGGCGAGCATGGCATGGGGCGCATGAGCGAGCCGAGGGAGATAGCCGCCGAGGCAATGCGCCTGCTCTATGGCGCCGGCGCTGATGCCGCGCCCGCCGCGCTGTCATACATCCCGGCCCTGCCGGAGGGGGTGTTGTCGGGCAAGAAGGTGGTGATAACCGCCGGCCCCACCCATGAGCCCATCGACCCGGTGCGCTACATCGCCAACCGCTCGTCGGGGCGGCAGGGCTATGCCATCGCCGAGGCGGCGCGCGACGCCGGGGCGCGGGTGATCCTCGTCTCCGGGCCGGTGAACCTGCCGATACCGGAGGGCATGGAGGTAATCCCCGTGGAGACGGCGCGCCAGATGCTGGCGGCGGTGGAGGCCGAGATGCCCGCCGACATCGCCATATTCACAGCCGCCGTGGCCGACTGGCGGGCAAGCGAGGAACGGGCGGAGAAGATGAAGAAGGACGGCAAGGCGCCGCGCCTGGAGCTTGCCGAAAACCCCGACATACTGGCCGCCATCGGCAAGCGCCGCGAGGATCGCCCGGCCATCGTCGTGGGTTTCGCCGCGGAAACCGAGAACATCATCGCCAACGCCCGGGCCAAGCTGCGCGCCAAGGGGGCCGACATGATAATCGCCAACGACGTGTCGCCGGAAAGCGGCGTCTTCGGCGGCGACGAAAACAGCGTCCACGTCATAACCGCCGACAAGGTCGATTCATGGCCGCGCATGGACAAGCACGAGGTGGCCCGCCGCCTCGTCGCCCTGCTGGCGGAAATGGCCTGAGAGGCCGCTGGCGCTTCTTCCAGCAAATATTACGAACCGGAAAATCCCTGAACTGCCATACGCGGGCGCAAGCAGCACATGCTGCTGCGACATGCTGCAACTCGCCCGGCCCACAAAGTTAAACTTAAATCGAGGTTGAGGTTTTTGATGGCGAGCCGCCGGGAGATCTCTGAAAGGCCGCTTGAAGGCCATCAAAAGATCACCGAATGCTCACTTGAAGGTTGCCGGAAGGCCGAGGGCTGGCGTGGAGCGGGATCAAAACGCGTCCTTGCGCTGGCGCAGTTCGGCGAAGACGCGGTAGTTTTCCACCCCTGTCATGCCTATGTTTTCGCGGATTTCGGCGCTCTCCGGGCGCAGGAAGGGGTTGGTGGCCTTTTCCGTGGCGATGCTCACCGGCAGCGCCGGCTTGCCCTGGCGCATCAGTTCGCGCACTTCCTCCACGCGCTCCCGCAGGGCCTTGTTGCCCGGCTCGACGGTGAGGGCGAACTCGCCGTTGTTCAGGGTGTATTCGTGGCCGCAATACATCAGCGTGTCCTCCGGCAGGTGGCGCAGCATGTCCAGCGAGTGCCACATGGTTTCGGCGTCACCCTCGAACATGCGCCCGCAGCCGAGCGAAAACAGCGTATCCCCGGTGAAGACGATCTTCTCGTCCATGAAATAGAAGGCCAGCGAGCCCAGGGTATGACCGGGCACCGATATGACGTCTATCCTGTGATCGGCGAATTCC
>CAZXTT010000199.1:0-15891 GCA_964643775.1 uncultured Rhizobiaceae bacterium
CCGCTCATGAGCGCGCGCGGCAACACGCCTCTGCCGGAGCTGGCCGCGCGCCTGCGCCAGCTGGCGGACTGGGCCGAGCAGGGCCGCCTCTCCGGCCTTTCCGTGATCGGGCTGGATGCCGAACCCCGCAAGTCCGTGACCATTGTCCACACCCCGTCCGGACAGAACCCGGCCTGCGCCCTGTTCGGGGGGCTTGTCACCAATGCCTGTATTACGGCCATGGCCGCCGGGATCGATCTACAACAGGCCGCCCGCATCATCGCTGACACCATCAATGAGCTGAAGGAGGAGCGGCCATGACCTGCTTCCTGTGGGGCATGGGCGGCGCGCTCGTCCTCATCGCCGCGCTCGCCATCGCCGTCATCATCACCGACAAAAGCATGGAGGGATATTGATGGCGGCGCGCTGGCAGACATCAGACTGGCTCACCGCCGCCGAGCTTGCCGGGCTGAAACTGGCCGGGCTGCCAGCCAGCAAACGCCGCATCAATGCCCACGCCGAGCGCCACGGCTGGCGCGACAGCGGCAAGGCCCGCCGCAGGCAGGGCGCAGGTGGCGGCTGGGAATATCACATTTCCCTGCTGCCGGATACAGCGCTTGATGATCTGCTCGCCCGCCGTTTTTCCGCATCCGCTGCCGCCGGCATAGAGCTGCCGCAAGCGCAGGGCGATGCCATGGCCCGCGCTCAGGCTCGCGCCCGCATCGTGCTGGCCGCGCAGGCCGCGCATCTGGGACAGGGGCGCACGGCATCATATGAATATTTCTGCCGGCTCTATAACGCCGGCAAGGTGCCGGTGTCGGATGAGGTGCGCCGGCTGGTGCCATCCGTCAGCGCCGCCTCGCTGCGCCGCTGGCGCAAGTGGATGCAGGCGGGTGACATGATGCGCCTGGCCGGCGCTTCCCGCCGCCGGCGCGGGCGCTCACCCATTGACCGCGCCAATGATGGCGCGCTGGGGCGTTATGTGGCGGGGCTGCTCATCGCTCGCCCACAGCTCTCCGCCGTGCAGATCCGTGACCTCGCCATCGCCCAGTTCGGCGAGGTCATCGATCTGAACGGCAAGGAGTGCCCCATGCCTTCGGTGCGCTCGTTCCAGCGCTGGCTGGATGCCTTCCGCCGCGAACACGCAGCCGCCATCGCGCGCGCCACCAATCCTGATCTTTACAAGAGCAAATATCGCCATGCCGGCGGCAGCCGCGATGGCTGGGTGCGTGCTGTCAATGACCTGTGGGAGATCGATGCCTCGCCGGCGGATGTCATGACCACCCAGGGGCGCGTGTCCGTCTATGTCTGTGTGGATGCCTACAGCCGCCGGATGATGGTGCATGTGGCGCGCACCCCGCGCACCCAGGCCATGCTGGAGCTGGTCATCAGGTGCATTCTGGAGTGGGGAGTGCCGCGCACCATCCGCTCGGATAACGGCTCGGATTTTACCTCCCATCAGGCCCGCGCCACCTTTGCCGCGCTGGGGATCGAGCATGACATCTGCCCGCCATTCAGCCCGGAGCGAAAGGGCAAGGTGGAGCGCGCCATTCGCACCCTCATGCATTCCATGATGTCGCTGCTGCCCGGCTTTGTCGGGCACAATGTGGCCGAGCGCAAGGTCATCGAGGCGCGCAAGGCCTTCAGCCAGCGCCTCGGCGAGCAGCCCGAGCGCCTGCTGCAGGTGGACATGACGCCGGATGAGCTGCAGCAGGCCATCGACCGCTGGGTGGCGGAAGTCTATCACCACCGCCCGCATGCCGGCCTGGGCGGGCGCACCCCGCATCTGGCTACTGCCACCTGCGCCGCGCCGCTACGCACGGTGGAAAGCCGCCAGGCGCTGGTGCTGCTGGCCGCGCCGCTGGCTTCCGGCGGCGGCCTGCGCACCGTGGGGCGCGAGGGCGTGCGGGTGGATGGACACACTTACATCACCACCCGCGTGCCGGCTGGCGCCAGCGTGCTGGTGCGCCATGACCTCACCGACATGGGCCGCGTCTGGCTGTTCGATCCGGACACGCAGGAACTGCTGGATGAAGCCATCTGCCCGGATCTGGCCGGCGTTGATCCGCAACAGGCCCATGCCGCCGCGCGCCGGCTGCGTGATGAACTGTCGCGCCAGGCGCTGGCCGAGGCGCGCGCCGAGGCGCGCCGCATCGCCCGCGATCCGCGCCGCCTGATCGATGATGTCACCAAGGCCGCGGCGCGGCGCAATGGCGATGTGCTGGCCTTCCCCCCGCGCACGGAACAGCACTCCACCGCCGCCATCGACAGCGCCGCGGAGGCCGCGGGCGATCGCCCGCCGCGCCAGCCGGTCAGTCAGGTGCGCGAGGATATCCGCCAGCGCCTGGATGAAGAGATGCTGGCCGAGTGGCGGCAACAGCGCGCCGGCAATGTGACGCCGCTGCCGCGCCAGCAGGAGGAAGATCCGGATGATGTGGCGCGCTTCAAGCGCGCACTGCGCATCGAGCGCGCGCTTGAGGCTGGCGAGCCGGTGCCGGAGGAAGATCGGGTCTGGCTGCGCGGTTACCAGGTCACGGCGGAATACCGTGCGCAAAAGCGCCTCATGGAAGATTTCCCGCAGCTCTACGGGCTGGCGGGCACGGGTCAGTGATCTGTTTGCGTAACGCAGGAGAAACACCATGAAGAGGGACACACACATGCCATCTGTCGCACCACTTAGGAATGTGCGGGCATTCGCCGCCATGCTGGATCAGTTGGTGGAACGCCACCCAAGCCTGCCCGGCATCGGCGTCTTTCACGGCCCATCCGGTTTTGGCAAGACCATGGCCGCCACTCAGGCCATCAACCGCTTTAACGCCATTTGTGTGGAGGTCGGTTTCAGCTGGACGTCGCGCGTGCTGGTGGACGCCATCCTGCGCGAACTGGAGCTGGCGCGCACCCCCACCGTGGCTGAAGGCGTGCAGACCATCATTCAGGCGCTGGGGGAGTCTGGCCGTCCGCTCATAATCGATGAAGCAGACCATCTGTTGCAAAAGCGCACCATCGAACTGGTGCGTGAAATCCACGACCGCACCGGCGTGCCCATCGCCCTCATCGGCGAGGAACAGATGCCGGACAAGATGACCCGCTGGGAGCGCTTTCACAATCGCGTGCTTGTGTGGGAGCCAGCCCAGCGCGCCGACATGGCCGACCTGAAGCTGCTCGCCGAAATCTATTGCGACAGCATAGAAGTGGACGAGATGCTCCTCGCCCGCCTGCTCAAGAAATGCGCTGGCGTGGTGCGCCGCCTCTCCGTCAATCTCGCGCGCATTCGCGAGGAGGCATTGCGCCGGGGTAACCAGCGCATGACGCTGGCTGACTGGGGCGACCAGCCTCTCTGGACAGGGCAACACACAACATTGGCCAGGAGGGCATCATGAGCAAGCATGCAACAACACATGTTCTGCGCCGCCCGGTGGGCACACGCGCCCGCAGTGCCTTCAACATGCGTCCACACATGTGGGAGGTGATGTGCGCGCTCTCAAGGAGTGGCCCGTTCACCATCGCTGATGTCCGCGGCCAACTGAATACCGCCACGGCAGATAGTGTGCGCAAATACCTCCGCGAATTGCATGCCGCTGGATATGTGAGTCGGCGGGACAACCGCGCTGCGGGCGGCAATGTCTTGTGGCAGGTGCTGCGTCCACAACGACAGGCTCCGCGCTTGCGCTCGGGCGGGCGGCCATCTGAGGTGGCGCGCGGTCAGCAACTCATGTGGAATGCCATGCGCCGCCTGAGAACATTCGACTGGCATGAGCTGGCGGCCATTGCCTCCACCGAGGATTACCATATCGCGCCGGGAACAGCTCGTCGTTACATGGGTCAATTACACCGCGGCGGATATTTGTCGGTCACTGACCGTCCGCGCCGTGGGCAGCGGGGCAAATACAAGCTGGTGCTGGATACCGGCCCACGTGCCCCATGCGTGGTGCGTGTTCTGCATGACCCAAATACTGACGAAATCATCATCGGCGAAGAACACCTGCCAAGGGAGAGTGCCGCATGAATACGCAAGTAAGAAGCGCATATGAGCGTGCGGTGAGTGGCTGGGGCCCGGCTCTGCCAGACTGGATTGCCGAGCTGGCCCGCTCATGTGATGACAGCTCGCAGAACAAGGTTGCAAAGCGCATCGGCTATTCTGCCGCGGTCATCAGCCAGGTTCTCTCACACACCTATCGCGGTTCCATGATCACGGTAGAGCAGAAAGTGCGCGGCGCGCTGATGCAAGAAACCCTCGAATGCCCCGTGATGGGCGAACTGAGCAAGGACACCTGCATCAATAATCAGCGCTTGGCCGCACGTGGCGTCATAGCCACCAGCTCCATGCGCAGTCGCCTTTATCACTCCTGCCCCGATTGCATCCACAGTCAAAGCAAAAGGAAAGAAAACCAATGACCCCTCTCTCTGAAATCCTCAAGAATATCCGCGACACGTTTGCTGGTCATGCCATTGCTGACGGACGCATCGTCATCGAGGAAGAAGCCCTGTTCAGCCTTGTCGAGACGCTGGATATGGCCGTTGATGCTGCGCGGGCATTGGAGCGTGAGCGTTCTGCGCCCGCGTCTGTTCATCTGCCTGCCAACTCTCCCCGACATCATGCAAACCGCCGTGGCTGGCGGGGGAGGCAGCAAGATGCCATCAGGCGTCACAGTGCTGTTTTTTCTCCTCCCCGGCGGGGCAATCCTGATGGCAATGACAGTGGAGGAGACGCGGCATGAACTCAAAACGTGACATCAAAGAGGAGCGCGCTCGCCAGTTCGCCATTGCCACTGCGCGTTCCAATCTGCGTCGCCAAGCCGAGCAATGGCAGCATGAAGCAAATATCTTGCTCCGCAAAGCAGAAGGCCTGCGGCAGGCAGATACTCTGCTGGCAGAACATGAACAGGCCATGAAGCGATCTGAGAAAGAGGGGTAGTCATGTCACGCGTAAAAACAGCAGCGCACAACCTGCCGGTGCCGCAGGACAAAGACGAGGCTAATGCCACCATCGCCCGCATTGGCGAGATAGATCGTGAGATCAAACGCCTGGAGGTAGACCGTGATGACGAACTGGCCCGTGTCAAGGATGCTTACGGCCAGCGCCTCCAGCCCCTGAAAAATGAGCGCGAAGCACTGACGAAAGGTATGCAGACCTGGGCATCCAGCCACCGGCGTGATTTGCTATCATCAGGCCGTAAATCAGTGAAATTTCCAGCTGGTGAATTCGGTTGGCGGCTGCGCCCGCCGCGCGTCACCATCAGCCGCAAGGTGGATGTAATCGCTGAGCTGGAGGCCCGCAGCCTGCATCGGCTCATCCGCGTCATCAAGGATGTCAACCGTGAGGCAATTCGCGAGTGCCCTGATGACGTGGCGGATGTGCCGGGCATCAGTGTGGGCTCCGCCGGAGAGGTTTTCTGGGTGGAGCCGTTCTACAGCGAAAAGGCGCAAGCCTGACTTGAGGGGGCGCCATGCCCCCTCAATATATTCATTAAGACATGATTGAAGGCGATTTTACGGGCATGAACAAGGCAGTAAAAACCTCCGGCATCTCCTCTCAGCGCCGCGCGCTGCTGGCACAGGTGCACATTGCCCGCAAAGAACTGGCGCTGGATGATGACACTTACCGCGCCGTGCTAAAGCGTGTGACAGGCCGCTCCTCGGCGCGTGACATCGATGATGCCGGCCTGCGCGCTGTGTTGGCCGAATTCCGCCGCCATGGATGGCAGCCCCGGCGCCGCAGGGGCCGCGGCATCAACTGGCGTCCGGCCTCGCCATATCCGCATGTGCGTAAGGTATGGGCTGTATGGGGAGAGCTGAAGCGTCGTGGCATTTGGCGTGATCCCAGACGCAACTCTCTCGCCCGTTTCGTGCGCCGCATGACGGGCGTTGATGATCCGGACTGGCTCACGGCCCCTCAGGCGCATGACGTCATCGAGGCGCTCAAGGAGATGGGCGAGCGCGCCGGCATCAACTGGCAACAGGTATTATCCCGCCGCCAAAATGGCAAATGAGCAGCCACATCTCGCCTGTTCCAGGTGTGTATCAAATGCCGGGCGGCGCCGCTAATGCAATCACTGGTTGCCGTTCCTGACGCTAGCATTGTTGATGATTAAATCATTGATTTTATTGTATTTTGCGAGAAGTGGGACGCTCCCGAAGAAAAGTGGGACGCCGTCCCACTTCTGATTTTTTTCTTGTCCGAGGCGCGCGCGAATTTATCGCATATATTCAAGGCATTATCCCGAAATCTCAGGATCTCGTCCGCTCACGAATTCTGTCGCCTGGCTGCCCAAGAGAGGCCGCAGCGGCCCGCAATCCGCTCACGATAACTGTCGCTCACAAAAAGGGCGGCTCAGCCAGCCGCCTGTCAAAGTCCCTGCAAAGCCCTGTTTCCACCGCCTTTTTACCACTCATTCCCGCCTCATCCCACCAATTCCCGCCCTCTCCCCTTTGATCATCACTACTGTCGTTTTACACTTGGTCGAAACTCTTTTTGAGGTGTTGGGGATGGGGGGTGGTTTGCGGGGCATTGCTTTTGCCTAATACCAATTATTGTTACCAGCTCTTAAGTCTTGGCTAATCAATGTCTTGGCTGTGTCGTGCGGGGGGGTGTTTCCGGGTGTTCCTTCAGATTCTCCTTGACGGCGAGCGGTGGCTCACATATTCCCGTGGGTGGGCCACCCCTCCCCAACGAGGGGCGAACATCTGGAAGGATGATACATAATGACTGATGTCACCAAACCGGCGGCGCGGCCGGGTAATCCGCGCTTTTCTTCCGGCCCCTGCACCAAGATGCCGGGCTGGAATCCCTCCCTCCTCGAAGATGCCCTTCTCGGACGCTCCCATCGCTCGGCTCCCGGCAAGGCGCGGCTGCAATATGCCATCGACCTGACGCGCGAGGTGCTGGAAGTGCCCGCCGATTATCGCATCGGCATCGTCGCCGCCTCCGACACCGGGGCGGTGGAGATGGCGCTGTGGTCGCTGCTCGGCGAGCGCGGCGTGGACGTGCTGGCCTGGGAGAGCTTCGGCAAGGGCTGGGCCACCGACATACTGAAGCAACTGAAGCTGGAAGACGTGCGGGTGCTGGAAGCCCCCTACGGCGAGCTGCCCGACCTGTCCCAGGTGGATTTCTCGCGCGACGTGGTCTTCACGTGGAACGGCACCACCTCCGGCGTGCGCGTGCCCGATGGCGACTGGATCGCCGCCGACCGCGAGGGGCTGACCATCTGCGACGCCACCTCCGCCGCCTTCGCCCAGGAGCTGGATTTCGACAAGCTCGACGTCACCACCTTCTCGTGGCAGAAGGTCATGGGCGGCGAGGCCCAGCACGGCGTCATCATCCTCTCGCCGCGCGCCGTGGCGCGGCTGGAGAGCCATACCCCGCCATGGCCGATCCCCAAGATCTTCCGCCTGACCAAGAACGGCAAGCTGATCGAGGGCGTGTTCAAGGGGGCGACCATCAACACCCCCTCCATGCTGTGCGTCGAGGATTACATCAAGGCGCTGGAATGGGGCCGCGACATCGGCGGCCTTACCGCCCTGCAGGCGCGCGCCTGCATGAACGCCGCAGCCATCAACGAATGGGTGGAAAACACCGACTGGATCGAGAACCTGGCGAGCGATCCGCAAACGCGCTCCAATACCTCGGTGTGCCTGAAGCTTTCCGCCGCCGCCACCGAGGGCCTCAGTGACGAACAGGCCGCCGCCATCCCCAGGCGCATGGTGGCGCTGCTCGACGAGGAGGGCGCGGGCTTCGACCTCGGGGCATACCGCGACGCTCCTCCGGGCCTGCGCGTGTGGTGCGGCTCCACCGTGGAGACGCAGGACATCATCGACCTGCTGCCGTGGCTGGAGTGGGCCTACGAGACGGCGCGCCGCGAGGTGCTGTCCGCCTGATCCCGCCAGGCGACTTTGCAATTCCACAGTTCCAGTATTCACAAAACATCGAAGGAGAGTCACAATGGCTCCGCGTGTTCTCATTTCCGACAAGCTTGCCCCTTCCGCCGTGCAGATCTTCAAGGATCGCGGCCTCGAGGTCGATTACGAACCCGACCTCGGCAAGGACAAGGAGGCCCTGGCCGCCCGCATCGGCGATTATGACGGGCTGGCCATCCGCTCGGCCACCAAGGTCACCGAAAAGGTGCTGGAGGCGGCCAGGAACCTGAAGGTCATAGGCCGCGCCGGCATCGGCGTGGACAACATCGACGTGCCCAAGGCCTCCGCCAGGGGCATCATCGTCATGAACACCCCGCTGGGCAACGCCGTGACCACCGCCGAGCACACCATCGCCATGATGCTGGCGCTGGCCCGCAACCTGCCGCAGGCCAACGAGTCCACCAAGCAGGGCAAGTGGGAGAAGCCGAAGTTCATGGGCGTCGAGGTCTTCAACAAGACGCTCGGCCTCATCGGCTGTGGCAACATCGGCTCCATCGTCGCCGAGCGCGCCCAGGGGCTGCACATGAAGGTCATCGCCTTCGACCCCTACCTGTCGCCGGAGCGGGCCACCGAGATAGGCGTCGAGAAGGTGGAGCTGGACGAGCTGCTGGCGCGCGCCGACTTCCTGTCGCTGCACACCCCGATGACCGACAAGACGCGCGGCATCATCAACGCCGAGGCCATGGCCAAAATGAAGAAGGGGGCGCGCATCATCAACTGCGCCCGTGGCGGGCTGGTGGTCGAGAAGGATCTCAAGGAGGCCCTCGAATCCGGCCATATCGCCGGCGCGGCGCTCGATGTCTACGAGCAGGAACCGGCGCGCGAAAACGATCTCTTCGCCTTCGACAACGTCATCTGCACGCCGCACCTGGGCGCTTCCACCACCGAGGCGCAGGAGAACGTGGCGGTGCAGATAGCCGAGCAGATCGCCGATTACCTGCTCACCGGGGCGGTCACCAACGCCCTCAACATGCCTTCCATCTCGGCGGAGGAAGCGCCGCGCCTGAAGCCCTACATCGACCTGGCCGGCAAGCTCGGCTCCTTCATCGGCCAGATCACCGGCTCGGCCATCGAGGACGTGACCATCGAATACGGCGGCCACGTGGGAGAGATGAACACCCGCGCCCTGACCTCGGCGCTGCTGGCCGGAATGCTCAAGCCGATGCTGGGCGAGGTCAACATGGTCTCGGCTCCCATCGTCGCCAGGGAGCGCGGAATGACCATCAACGAGGTGCGCCAGACGCCGCGCGGCGTCTATGAGGGCTATATCCGCCTCGAGGTGACCACCGAGAACAGCAAGCGCTCGGTGGCCGGAACCGTCTTCGCCGACGGCAAGCCGCGCGTCATACAGGTCAAGGACATAAACATGGAGGCCGAGTTCGGGCCTTCCATGCTCTATGTCATCAACGACGACAAGCCGGGCTTCATCGGCGCTCTCGGCTCCATACTGGGCGAGGAGGAGGTCAACATAGCCTCCATGAACCTGGGCCGCTCGCAGCCGGGCGGCGAGGCGGTGCTGCTCATAGACGTGGACGAGCCGCTCCCCGAGAGCACGCTGGAGAAGGTGCGCGCCTTGCCGCAGGTCAAATGGGCCTCGGCTCTGGCCTTCTGAGCATTTTTGATGTAACAATCGGCGACGGCCCCGGCCCTTCCGGGGCCGTTCGCGTGTCCGAAAGGGCGCATGAGGGAGCTTTCCAGGGGACATGAGAGATGACCAACGTGGTGGTGACCGGGGCCCAGTGGGGCGACGAGGGCAAGGGAAAGATCGTTGACTGGCTCTCCGAGCGCGCCGACGTGGTGGTGCGCTTTCAGGGCGGGGCCAACGCCGGGCATACGCTGGTCATCGACGGCGTGACCTACAAGCTCTCGCTCCTGCCGTCGGGCATCGTGAGGCCGGGCAAGCTGGCGGTGGTCGGCAACGGCGTGGTCATAGACCCGTGGTCGCTCAAGGCCGAGATAGAGAACATCACCAGCCAGGGCGTCAGCGTCAGCCGCGACAACCTGCGCATCGCCGAGAACGCCACCCTCATCCTGCCGCTGCACCGCGAGCTGGACGGCATCCGCGAGCGCGCCGCCGGCAAGGGCAAGATCGGCACCACCGGGCGCGGCATCGGCCCGGCCTACGAGGACAAGGTGGGCCGCCGCTCCATCCGCGTCTATGACCTGTCCAATCCCGACACCCTGCCGGGCAAGATCGAGCGCCTGCTGGCCCATCACAACCCGCTGCGCCGCGGCCTCGGCGAGCCGGAGGTGGATGGCCGCGAGCTGTTCGACGAGCTGATGGAGATAGCCCCGTCCATACTGCCCTTCATGGACAGCGTGTGGGCGCTGCTCGACGCCCGCAAGCGCGACGGCCAGCGCATCCTCTTCGAGGGCGCGCAGGGCACCTTCCTCGACATCGACCACGGCACCTATCCATTCGTCACCAGCTCCAACACCATCGCCTCGCAGGCGGCCACCGGTTCCGGCATGGGCCCCTCGGCGCTGGAATACGTGCTGGGCATAGCCAAGGCCTACACCACGCGCGTCGGCGAGGGGCCCTTCCCCACCGAGCTGTTCGACGACATTGGCCGCCACATCGGCGAGAAGGGCCATGAATTCGGCACCGTCACCGGGCGCTCGCGCCGCTGCGGCTGGTTCGACGCCGTGCTGGTGCGCCAGGCGGCCAGGATTTCCGGCATGACCGGCATAGCCCTCACCAAGCTCGACGTGCTCGACGGGCTCGATGAACTGAAGGTCTGCGTGGCCTACGAGCTGGACGGCGAACGCATTGACCGCCTGCCCGCCGGACAGGGGGCGCAGGCGCGGGTGAAGCCCATATACGAAACGCTGGAAGGCTGGAAGGAAACCACCTACGGCGCGCGCTCGTGGAACGACCTCCCCGCCCAGGCGGTGAAATACGTGCGCCACATCGAGGAACTGATAGAATGCCCGGTGGCCATCCTCTCCACCTCGCCGGAACGCGACGACACCATCTTGGTCAAGGATACCTTCGAGGATTGATGGCCGTGGGCCTTTCCGGGGGATTCGATTTTTCCACGACAGCTTGATTGTCAAGGGTTTCAATCGCCTTCGGCTACGGCCCGCGGGGCCGCCCCTGACAAGCAAGCTGTCGGGGAAAGAATTGCAAAGAAGCGCCAATGGCGAAATCCCGCCATTGGCGCTTCTCATCAGCCAATATTGACAGTGACGATTACACCGGCTCGCCGTTTATGGTCAGCCTGTCGCCGCTGGTGCTTACCTTGACCGTTTCGCCGTCCTTGATCTTGCCGGCGAGGATCATTTCGGCCAGCGGATCCTGCACGTGTTGCTGGATCACGCGCTTCAGGGGGCGCGCGCCGAAGGACGGGTCGTAGCCCTTGTCGGCCAGCCATTGCAGGGCCGCCTCGTCCACCTCGAGGGTGATCTTGCGGCTTTCCAGCAGCTTGCGCAGGCGCTTGAGCTGGATGTTGGCGATGTCCTTCATGTGTTTCTTCATCAGCCGGTGGAACAGGATGATGGCATCCAGCCGGTTGAGGAACTCGGGCCGGAAGGTGGCCTGCACCGCCGCCATGACCTGGTCGCGCACCTTGTCCACGTCGTCGTTCTCGCCCAGCTCCAGCAGGTATTCGGCGCCGACGTTGGAGGTCATGATGATGATGGTGTTGCGGAAGTCCACCGTGTGGCCGTGGCTGTCGGTCAGCCGCCCGTCGTCGAGCACCTGCAGCAGGATGTTGAACACGTCCGGGTGGGCCTTTTCGATCTCGTCGAAGAGGATCACCTGGTAGGGCCTGCGCCGCACCGCTTCGGTCAGCACGCCGCCTTCCTCGTAGCCGACATAGCCCGGAGGCGCGCCGATGAGCCTGGCCACGGCGTGTTTCTCCATGAACTCCGACATGTCGATGCGCAGGATGGCGTTCTCGTCGTCGAACAGGTATTCGGCCAGCGCCTTGGCCAGCTCCGTCTTTCCGACGCCGGTGGGGCCGAGGAACAGGAACGAGCCGATGGGCCGGTTGGGATCCTGCAATCCGGCGCGCGCCCGGCGCACGGCGGTGGAGACGGCCTTGACCGCCTCTTCCTGCCCGACGACGCGCGCCGCCAACTCCTCTTCCATGTGCAGCAGCTTCTCGTTCTCGCCCTGCAGCATCTTGTCCACCGGAATGCCCGTCCAGCGCGACACCACCTGCGCCACGTCCTTGTCGGTGACTTCCTCGCGCAGCATCTCGCTGCCGTTCTTCTCCTTGCTCTCGGCCTCGGCGATCTTGCGCTCCAGCTCCGGGATGACCGAATAGGCCAGCTCGCCGGCCTTGGCCAGGTCGCCCTCGCGCTGCGCCTGCTCCAGCTCGATGCGCGCCTTGTCCAGCTCTTCCTTGAGCTTGCGCTCCTCTTCCAGCCGGTTCTTCTCGGCCTGCCACTTCTGGGTCAGCTCGGCGGCTTTCTGCTCCAGCTCGGCCAGCTCCTTCTCCAGCTTCTCGAGGCGATCCTTCGAGGCCTCGTCGGTTTCCTTCTTCAGCGCCTCGCGCTCGATCTTGAGCTGGATGACGCGCCGGTCCAGCTCGTCCAGCTCCTCGGGCTTGGATTCCGCCTGCATGCGCAGCCGTGAAGCGGCCTCGTCCATCAGGTCGATGGCCTTGTCGGGCAGGAAGCGGTCGGAGATATAGCGGTTGGACAGCGTGGCCGCCGCCACCACCGCCGAATCGGTGATGCGCACGCCGTGATGGGTTTCGTATTTTTCCTTCAGGCCGCGCAGGATGGAGATGGTGTCCTCCACCGAAGGCTCGCCGACGAACACCGGCTGGAAGCGGCGCTCCAGGGCGGCGTCCTTCTCGATGTATTTCTTGTATTCATCGAGCGTGGTGGCGCCGATGACGTGCAGCTCGCCGCGCGCCAGAGCGGGCTTGAGCAGGTTGGAGGCGTCCATGGCCCCTTCCGACTTGCCGGCCCCTATCAGGTTGTGCATCTCGTCGATGAACAGGATGATGCGGCCTTCCGCGCCCACCACCTCGTTGATGATGGCCTTCAGGCGCTCCTCGAACTCGCCGCGGTATTTCGCCCCGGCGATCAGCGCCCCCATGTCGAGCGCCAGTATGCGTTTGTCGCGCAGGGAATCGGGCACGTCGCCGTTGACGATGCGCTGCGCCAGCCCCTCGACGATGGCCGTCTTGCCCACCCCCGGCTCGCCTATCAGCACCGGGTTGTTCTTGGTGCGGCGCGACAGGATCTGGATGGTGCGGCGGATCTCCTCGTCGCGCCCGATCACCGGGTCGAGCTTGCCCTCGCGGGCCTTCTCGGTGAGGTCTATGGCGTATTTCTTCAGCGCGTCGTAGCCCTCCTCGGCGGAGGCCGAATCGGCGGTGCGCCCGCCGCGCAGCTCGTCTATCGCCTGGTTGAGGGCGGTGGGCGTGACGCCGGCCTTCTTCAGCGCCTCGGCGGCGTCGGATTTCTCGATCAGCAGCGCGTGCAGCAGGCGCTCGACGGTGACGAAGGAATCACCGGCCTTTTTCGCCAGCTCTTCGGCGGTGGCGAAGACGCGCGCCGTCTCCGGCGCCAGGTAGAGCTGGCCGGCGCCCGCACCTTCCACCTTGGGCAGCTTGTCCAGCAGCGCCTGCGTCTCGGCCCGCGCCAGGGCGAAATCGCCGCCGGCGCTCTTTATCAGGCCCGCCGCCATCCCCTGATTGTCGTCCAGCAGCACCTTGAGCAGGTGCAGCGGCGTGAACTGCTGATGGCCCTCGCGCAAGGCGAGGTTCTGGGCCGACTGGATGAACCCCTTGGCTCTGTCCGTGTATTTTTCCAGGTCCATGTTGGAAACTCCGTTTTGCACCCCCGCGAGCGGGCGTGAGATGTATTCGATTACCCCTTAAGGGCCTTGTCACTATCGGATATAGTGCGTTCGCAACCGCTCACAAGGCGTGGAAAGACAAAAAGATCCAGGTGGGGGAAAGCATGGCGCGCATCGAATCCATCTATCTTTGGCCAGTGAAGGGCCTATCCGGGCAGCGCCTGCGGGAGGCCCGCGTCGAGGCCGGAAAGCCGCTGCGCGACGACCGCCGCTGGGCCATCGAGCGCTCCGGGCCGGTGTTCGACCCGGACAATCCGCGCCACGTGCCCAAGGGCCGCTTCCTGCAACTGGTCAACACGGCGCGGCTTGCGGCGCTGGAGAGCGATTACGACGCGCGCGACGCCACCCTTACGCTATCGCGCGGCGGCAGGCGCATGGCGCGCGGCCAGCTCACCAGCGCTTCCGGGCGCGCCGCGATAGAGAATTTCCTGGCGCAATTCCTCGCGGACGACATACCGGCCCCGCCGCGCATCGTCGGAGCCGGCGATCATCACTTCTTCGACGTGCCCAGGCCCTACCTCTCGCTGATAAACCTCGAAACCATCAAGGAGCTGGAAAGGCTGGTGAACAGGCCGCTCGACGCCAAGCGCTTCCGCGCCAATATATATATCGAGGGCCTGCCCGCCTGGGGCGAGTTCGAGTGGCTGGAGCGCATGCTGCTGGTCAACGGCAAGCCCGCCTTCGTGGCGCGCGAGCGCATAGGCCGCTGCATGGCCACCGGCGTCGATCCGGATAGCGGCGAGCGCGACGTCAACATCCCGCGCGCCATGCTCGATGCGCTGGGCCACAAGGACTGCGGCCTCTACCTGGAGCCGCTGGCCGACATGACCATCCACCCCGGCGACGAGCTTGAGGTGGAGTAGCGCAAGTCATCGTCACCGCCAGGGATTGACGACCTCCAGCTCCGGGAAATCGAAATCCTGCTCGTTGCGGGTCACCAGCCGCAGGCCGTGATGGAGGGCGGTGGCGGCCAGCAGGGAGTCGATGGCGGGAGCCGTCCTGCCAGACCGGGCGCTGATCTGGCCCCAGCGCTCGGCCACGCCGGCGTCGATGGGCAGAACGCGATCCTCGAACCAGCCGGTGAGATCGTGTTCCAGCCACAGGCGCAGCCGTTCGCGGCGGGCGGATGGGGGAAGTCTTTCCACGCCGTTGCGTATTTCGCCCAGAGTCAGGACGCTGATGTGCAGGGCTTCATCCGGCACCTTGTCGAACCATGCCAGAACCCGCCGGTCGGGGCGTGGACGGATGGTTTCCGAGATTACGTTGGTGTCGAGGAGATAGCTCAAAGCCCGACCTCGCGCATGGGGGACTTGTCGCGGACAAGCTCCAGCTCCACGTCCTTGAGCGGCGAGGAGCGCATGAACTCGACGAAGCGCGGCTTGCGCTTTTTCAGGCGTTCGAAATCGGCAGCCGAAAGCAACACCGCCTCGGGCTTGCCGCGCACGGTGATCTCCTGTGGGCCCTCATCACCGGCCCGGCGCACCAGTTCGCTGAAGCGCGCCTTGGCCTCTTGCAGTTGCCACTTTTCCATGTATTGCTCCTGACCAGTCTGATCATTTGCAATATAAGGACAAAAGAACACCGGCACAAGGGGAGGGCGTCCCGTCCTCGTGGCGATGGGTGATTGCCGTGAAGAGAGGTGAGGCGGGGCCGCCGCCATCGGGCGTGTCAGCCGCTGTCAGCCGCCATCAACCGTAGGAGAAGACGTTGTCGGCGCTCAGGCACTGGTCGACCATGGCCGCGCCGCCTACGATGCTTACCCCTTCCAGTATGTCATCGGCGGTCAGCTTGCGCGATTGCAGGCAGGGGGCGCAGCCGTAGAGGTGGCCCTCGGCCTCCTGGAACAGTTCGATCAGTTCATCGAGGGCCGGGAAAGGCTCGTGTTGCAGGCCCTGCGCGCCGCCTTCCTTTTTAAGCAGCTCCACGGCGGGCCCTTGCAGGTACATGTGCACCTCGTGGCCGGAAGCCAGCGAGGCGGTGGCCAGCGCCCACGGCAGGGAGGCGCGCTCGACGTCGTCGGGGCCGTAGGTGGAGATGAAAACCAGTTTCGCCATTTTCTTCTTTCCCCTGAATCTTCTTCTTTCCGATCGCTCGAGGCAGGGCGGAGCGCCCCGCATGATGCGCGGCGAGAAACGCCATCATTTCACGGCAATGTAAAGTGACTTGGGCACAAGATGCGC
>CAZXTT010000200.1:0-3122 GCA_964643775.1 uncultured Rhizobiaceae bacterium
CTTAAGGTAAGATGTGTGGCTAACGTCGAGATGAGGGTGCCGGAGAGTTTCGATGGCATTGGACGCTCCTTTTGTAGAAGACAGAGTCATCCATTTCATCTGATTCTCCGGCTCCTCGCCAGTTGTGTCGTGTAGTGTGAGTCATTCCCGCGAAAGCGGGAATCTATTCGGCTTTTCAATAAGTTACGGCAGCGCCATAACTGCTCTGGCTGTGCAGTCAATCCGTCATTCATGCTTTTTTCGAAAGAAGTGTGACCCTCCTTGGAATCATGGGAAGCAGCCCGAACAGCATTTACGACACCGCCTTAAATAATTGAAATTCCGCATGGATTCCCGCTTTCGCGGGAATGACTCACTAGGGGGCATCCCCCATCAGCCAAAATTTTCTTGAACACCAGTGCGGCCCGCCAGAATGATCCGGTTTGATCGGAAAAACGCCCTATACATCCAGCGATATGACCAGCGGCGCGTGGTCGGAGGGTTTTTCCCAGCCGCGCGTCCGCTTGTCCACCCGCGCGCCGTTCAGGCGGTCGGCGGCCTGCGGGGTGAGCAGGGCGTGGTCTATGCGGATGCCGTTGTTCTTCTGCCAAGCGCCGCCCTTGTAGTCCCAGAAGGTATATAGCCCGGGCTCTGCCGTCCACGCGCGCAGGGCATCGACCATTCCGAGGTTCAGGAGCCGCCGCCACGCCTGCCGCGCCGGCATGGAGAAGAGGGCGTCGTCCCGCCACTTGTCGGGGAATTCCGCGTCTTCCGGCCCCGGTATGATGTTGTAGTCGCCGGCGAACAGCGAAATCTCCTCCAGCTTCAGCACCTCCCTGACGTGCTCCTCGAAGGCGGCGAGCCATCGCAGCTTGTAGTCGAACTTGTCGGCGCCCACGGGATTGCCGTTGGGGGCGTATAGCGAGGCCACCCTGAGCGCCGCGCCACTGTCGCAGGATATGGCGGCCTCCATGTAGCGCGCCTGCGGGTCGTCCTCCATGCCGGGCAGGCCGCGCCCGACATCCTCCAGCGGGCGGCGCGACAGGATGGCCACGCCGTTGAAGCCCTTCTGGCCGAATGTCTCGACATTGTAGCCCAGCCCTTCGAAGGGCGCGCGCGGGAAGTTCTCGCAGACCACCTTTATCTCCTGCATGAGCAGGACATCGGGGCGCGCGTCCTTCAGCCAGGCGGTGACCGAATCGATGCGCGCCCGCACGCCGTTGACGTTCCACGTGGCTATGTCCATGTCGCCGCCCCTCTTTCCCGATCCTTCCGTTGGCTATTCAGCGCCGCGCCCGCCGCACCCGGCACTGGATCACCCACGGCGCGGCGTGGCAGCCGTTGGGCCAGTAAAGGGCGGTGGTTCCGGCCGGATATACGCCGCAGGTGGAGCCGCCGCCGCATTCGCAGCCGCGCACCAGCAGGCACTTGCCGGTGCGGGTGGGGCGCCAGCGGGTGCTCCAGCGCCTTCCCGGCCCGCGCACCTTGACCCACTTGTAGACCAGCCTGACGTCACCCGCGCGCTCACCCCGCAACCAGGGAAGCGGCAGGCGGAAAGAGCCACCTGTCCCAACGGCCCCGCCGCGCCGCCGGCAGCGCTCCAGCGCCGCCTGGCGGGCGGCGTTTTCGGCCCGCCGCTCGCTGATGGGAGCGGTGCGGCACCAGCGGTAATGACGCCCCATGCTCTGCGTCCAGCGTGGCCCGTAATAGCCACAGCGCAGGCGGAAGGCTTCCCGCGCCTGGCGCACCGCCGCGCGCGCATAGGCGGCGCATGATTCCATGCTTCCGCCGGGATATTCCCGCTCTCCCGCCCGGCATCTGTCGATCAGCCGCTGGCGCGCCATGGTGTTGGCCCGCGCCGCCGGGCGGGCGTTCTTCATGCACCAGTTGTAATAGCCGCGCCGCGATGCATTCCAGCGCCCGCCGCTGTATCCGCACCCCAGGCGGCGGTTTTCCTCCTTCGCCGCCATTGCCTGGTCGGCATATTGCAGGCAGAAAGCCTGCCTGGCGGCATCGACCGCTGGCTCTTCCGGCTGCGGCTGTGGCTGGGGCTCAGGCTGTGGCTGTGGCTGTGGCTGGGGTTTTGGCTGGGGTTGCGGCTCAGGTTGCGGTTCGGGGGCCGGCTGTGGCTTCGGCCGTTGCCATGCCTGCGTGCCGCCGCTGCCTTTCAGGCCCGATACGCAGCACGTGTCGCTCTTCTTCTCCGCCACCTTGTCCTTGAGGAAACACTTTGCCCGCTTGCCGCGCTTGCCGGGCCATGAAAAGGTCCAGCCCCGGCAGCGGCTGTCCTTTTCACACACCTTCTGGCAAAAGGACGGCACCGGCGAAATCAGTTCGAAACTGCGGTAGTCACCGCCGGGTAAATCGGTGTCGCTCATCCCCGCCGCCATGGCCGCGGCCGGGGCGAAAAGGGCAAGAACAGCGATCGGGCGGAAAAATGAGGCAAGCCGGTGAAAGGCCATGGATGTGGTTTTCATGCGTGGTCTTCCTGAAAATCTGCTTCCGCCCGCCTCGCGCCCCTGTAAGCCAAAAACCTGTGGCCATCTTGTGGCGGTTTCAATTGGCATCGCCCCGTATATACGGCTATAAATGCCACTCACGATTCACGCCAGCCGGAATGCATCATGGACAAGGATGAATTCTACCGCATAAAGCGCCTGCCGCCATATGTTTTCGAGCAGGTCAACAAGCTCAAGGCGCGCCAGCGGGCGCAGGGGGCGGACATTGTCGATTTAGGCATGGGCAATCCCGACCTGCCCACTCCGGAGCATATCAACGCCAAGCTCGTCGAGACGGTGGGCAAGCCGCGCACCAACCGCTATTCGGCCTCGCGCGGCATTCCCGGCCTGCGCCGCGCCCAGGCCGCCTATTACGAGCGCCGCTTCGGCGTGAAGCTCGATCCCGACACCCAGGTGGTGGCCACCCTCGGCTCCAAGGAGGGCTTCGCCAACATGGCCCAGGCGATAACCGCGCCGGGCGATGTGATCCTTGCCCCCAACCCCACCTATCCCATCCATGCCTTCGGCTTTCTCATCGCCGGCGGCACCATCCGCCACCTTCCCGCCGAGCCGGGCGAGGATTTCTTCCGCGGCCTGGACCGCGCCGTCAATCACTCGGTGCCCAAGCCGCTGGCGGTGGTGCTC
>CAZXTT010000201.1:0-8809 GCA_964643775.1 uncultured Rhizobiaceae bacterium
GGCGGCTCCCGACAGCGGCGTCTTGTAGGCGGCGGCCAGCAGCCCCGCCGCCAGTTCCTCGGCGCGGGCGCGCCATTCCTGGTTGCCGGTGCGCTGCTCCAGCCGCGCCAGGGCCTTCAGCGCCGCCGCCTGGGCGGCGGGCAGGTCATCGTCGGAGGTGGGCTTGAGGCGGGTGAAGCCGCTCATGTCGCTGGTCAGCCAGTAGCCGCCGTTTTCATCGTCGTGAAACAGCGCGTGCATGCGCCGGCCAAGGCCGGTTGCATGCTCCAGCCATTGACCCTCGCCGGTCAGGTCGTGAAGGGCCAGCAGGCCGAGGATCACGTGGGCGTGGTCGTCGAGGGTGGCGGGCAGTTCGGCGTGACCGGCGAAATGAACGTGCAGCAGCCCGCCATCCTCGCCGCGCATGTGGTCGAGGATGAAGCGCGCAGCTTCCCTGGCCGCCTCGCCATAGCGCGGCTCGTCGAGCAGCAGGGCGGCCTTGGCCAGGGCGGCGATCATCATGCCATTCCAGGCGGCTATCACCTTTTCGTCGCGGCGCGGGGGGCGGCGCTTTTGCCGCTCTTCCAGCAGGCGGGCCATGACGCGGCGCAGGCGTGGCATGTCGCGCGGTTTCGCCGCGGCGGTGTTGACGATGACCTTGCCCGCCAGCTCGCCCGAGTTGGCGGCGATGCCGAACAGCTTCAACGCGAATGCGCCGTCTTCCCCGCCGAGCAGTTCGTTCAGCTCTTCCGGCGTCCAGACGAAATAGGCCCCCTCGCGCGGCTTGCCGTCGGCATCGGGGCTGTCGGCGTCGCGGGCGGAATAGAACCCGCCCCGCGGAGCGGCGAGGTCGGCGAGGACGTAATCGAGGGTCTTGCGCGCCGCCGCGGCCAGCTCGCCGCCGCCGCCCAGGAGCCAGCCGTCGAGCAGCAGGCTGGCCGCCTCCGCCTGGGTGTAGAGCATCTTTTCGAAATGCGGCACCTGCCACTGGCTGTCCACGGCATAGCGGTGAAAACCGCCGCCCAGGTGATCCATGACCCCGGCGCGGATGACCGTCATGAGGGTGACCAGCAGGGCGTTTCCGGCCCTTTCGTTGCCGTCGAGCAAGGCGGCGCGGGCCATGAGCCTCAGGAGCGGGAAGCGGAAGTGCTTGGGGCCGTGCCATTCCAGCCCGCCGTGAAAGTCGTCGAACTCACCGGCCAGGCCGGTGGATATTTCCCGGAACCTGTCGGCGGTGAGCATGCGCGCCGTCTGGCGGCGGGAGCCGAACTGGCGCAGCAGTTGGGCTATGCGCGAGGCCTCCTTGCCGACCTCGGCGCGGCGGGTGCGCCATGCGTTCTCGACGGCGTGGAGCACCTTGATGAAGCGCGAGGGCGGGAAATAGGTGCCGGCGTAGAAAGGCTCCAGCTCCGGGGTGAGGAAGAGGTTGTTGGGCCAGCCGCCGGCGCCGGTGAGCGCCTGGGTGGCGAGCATGTAGGTTTCATCGACGCCGGGGCGGCGCTCGCGATCGACCAGTATGGGGATGAAATGCTCGTTGATGAAGGCGGCTATGTCCGGATCCATGAAGTTCCGCTCCTCCATCACGTGGCACCAGTGGCAGGCCATGTAGCCGATGGAGAGGAATATGGGCTTGCCGGAGCGGCGCGCCTCGGCGAAGGCCGCCTCGCCCCATTGCCGCCAGGCGACGAGGTTGTCGGCATGTTCGCGCAGGTATGGCGAGGGCGAATCGGCCAGGTGGGCCGCCGGGGCGGGGCCTTCACCGGCATTGGATGGTGTCATGGTCATCGTCGTCGCGGCCAGCAGCAGGAGGGGATATGCGAAGGGATTTTTCATGGCGGCGAGCATAATGCCAGCCGCGGACCGCGGTAAGTGGCCTTACGCGATTGTGAACGGGCGTGAAGGGGGAGGTCTTTTTCAACCCTTGAGCACGTCCATCTTGATCGGGCCCTCGGCCTTGCCGTGAATGAACTGGTCGACGTAGGGGTTGCCGGAATCGTCTATCTGCTCGATGGGGCCGTGCCAGATGATCCTGCCCTTGTAGATCATCGCCACCTCGTCGGCTATGCGGCGGGCGGAGGCCATGTCGTGGGTGATGGAGATGGCGGTGGCCCCCACGTCGCGCACGGTGGAGACGATTAGCTCGTCGATTATCGCCCCCATGATGGGGTCGAGGCCGGTGGTCGGCTCGTCGAAGAGGATGATCTCGGGGCTGGCGGCTATGGCGCGGGCCAGGCCGACGCGCTTTTGCATGCCGCCGGAAAGCTCCGCCGGGTAGAGGTCGCCCACCTCCGGGCCGAGGCCGACGCTGGCCAGCTTTTCGATGGCCGTTTCCCTGGCCCGCCGCCGCCCCACGCCGCGCCCCTGTATGAGGCCGAAGGCGACGTTCTCCCACACCGGCAGGGAATCGAACAGGGCGGCGGACTGGAACAGCATGCCGAACTTGCCCATCACCCGGTCGCGGTCGCGCCCGCGCAGGTGGGTGGTGTCCTCGCCGTCGATGATGACCTTGCCGCCGTCGGGATCCAGCAGCCCCAGCAGGCACTTGAGCATCACCGACTTGCCGGAGCCGGAGCCGCCGATGATGACCAGCGAGGAGCGCCGCCGCACCTCCAGATCGATGCCGTCGAGCACCACCTTGGGGCCGAATGACTTGCGCACCCCCTCGAGCCTTATGTGGATGTCGTTGTCAGCGGGCATGGGACGGGCCTATTCGGAAAACAGCAGCGAGGTCATGACGTAGTTGGCCGCCAGTATGAGGATGGAGGCGGAAACCACCGCGTTGGTGGTGGCGCGCCCCACTCCCTGCGCGCCGCCGCGCGAGTGAAAGCCGTGATAACAACCCATGAGGGCGATGATGAAGCCGAAGACGGCGGACTTTATCAGCCCCGAGGTGATGTCGCCCAGCTCGAGGAAGTCCACCGTGTTCTTCAGGTAGGCCCCGGCGTTCAGCCCCAGCGAGCGGGTGCCGGCGATATAGCCGCCCATGATGCCTATGGTGTCGGCGATGACCACCAGCAGCGGCAGCGATATGACCCCGGCGATGATGCGCGGGCCGACCAGGTACTTGAAGGGGTTGGTGGCCAGGGTGACGAGGGCGTCTATCTGCTCGGTGACCTTCATGGTGCCGATTTCCGCCGCTATGGCCGCCGAGACGCGCCCGGCCACCATCAGCCCGGCCAGCACCGGCCCCAGCTCGCGGGTGATGCCGAGCGCGACGATGGACGACACGAGGCTCTCGGCGTTGAAGCGGGTGCCGCCTATGTATATTTGCAGGGCCAGCACGGCGCCGGTGAAAAAGGCCGTCAGCCCGACCACCGGCAGCGAGTTGTAGCCGATGCGCAGAAGCTGGATGACGATCTGGCGCGGATACCAGCGCGGCAGCAGGCCGGTGATGACCGCCTCGCGCATGAACAGGGCAAGCCGCCCAACCTCGGCCATCAACTGAAGACTGGCGCGCCCGATTTGAGCAAGCGGATTCACGATTGGCCGGGCCTCTCTCGTCGATCTTGCGCCAAATCACGCAGAATCAGTAATCAGGCAGGTGAATATAACCGTGTATAGCGCATGCCGAGGGAAGTCAAAATCTCGTAGGAAATGGTGCCCGCCCACCTGGCCACCTCGTCGATGGACAAATGCGCGCCGAATATCTCCACGCGCGCCCCGCGGCGGACGAAATCGGCGTCGCAGTCGGTGACATCGACGCAGATGCTGTCCATGGACACCCGGCCCACTATCGGCGCGTAATGGCCGCCGACGCATACCTGGGCCGGGCCGTTGCTGGCCGGCCAGCTCAGCGAGCGCGGCAGCCCGTCGGCATAGCCTGCGCCGATTACGGCGATGAGGCTTTCGCGTTCGGCCCGCCAGGTGGCCCCGTAGCCCACCGTCTCGCCCTCCCGCAGGCGGCGCACCTGCAATATGGGGGCATAGAGCGACACCACCGGGTGCATGGGGTTGGGCCGCCCGGAGAATGGGTTGCCGCCGTATAGGCCGATGCCGGGGCGCACCATGTCGTAGGTGAAGCCGCTTCCGAGGAAGGTGCCCGGTGAATTGGCCAGCGAGGCGGGGGCCTCCGGCAGCAGGGCGCGCATCTCGTCGAAGCGCTGTTTCTGGCGTTCGTTCATCGGGTTGCCCGGCTCGTCGCCACAGGCGAGATGGCTCATCACCAGGGTTATGCGGAAGGCCCCCAGCAGGTTGCCGCTGGCCCCCAGTGCCCTGACATCTTCGAGCGGCATGCCAAGGCGGTTGATGCCGCTGTCCACGTGCACCGCCGCGGGCAGGCGCGCGCCTGTCTTGCGGCAGTATTCGGCCCATTCACGCGCCTCTTCCAGCGAGGCCAGGGCCGGACGCAGGGAATGCTCGCCATAAAAAACGGCCTGTCCGGGCAGCAGGCCGTCTAGCACGTAGATCACCGCCTGCGGCAGCAGCTTGCGCAATTGCTCGCCCTCGTGGGGCAGGGCCACGAAAAACGTCCGGCATCCGGCCTGCCACAGGGTGCGCGCCACCGGCGCCAGCCCCAGGCCATAGCCATTGGCCTTGACGGTGGCGGCGCAGGTGGCCGGAGCGGCCTTTTCGGCAAGGAAGCGCCAGTTCTCGGCCAGGGCCCGCAGGTCGATGGAAAGGATGCCGCCGCTGAGCTCCGCTTCCCGGGGCCCGTGGGGCGTCCAGTCGTTGAAATGCTCGTTCAAGATTCAAATCCCCTCTCGCATTCCCCTGCCCCATGGCATGGCAACAAAAGACATCAGCTTGGCGCAATTGTGACATTATGCCAACCTGCGAAAAGGTTGACTTGTTTCCTTGGGGCTGGCGGCTCAGCCCGGCAGGCGCGGCATGCAGCGCGATGTGGGGTATCTCGCTGCATGCCGTAACGCACCGGATGAGCCGCCAGCTCCCAAGGAAATGGGTCAGGATTTTCGCGGGCTGGCATTAGCCAAAGGCGGCGCTTTGTGTTGGAGCATCACCCCATGTGCGGTATGATTGCAGAAGGGAGAGTTCAGGAGAAAGGGCCGGGATCATGGACAAGACTGTGAACAAGGCGGGCAAGGCCGGTGCCGGCGCGGAGGAGAAGAAAACCGCCGCGGCGGCGGAGAGGAAAAAAGCCGCCGGCAAGGCCAGGGCGGCCACTCCCCGGCGGGCGCTCGACGACATAGACGACGTGGCCCATGCCGACGCCGAGGCCATGATGAGGGAACTGACCGGCATGAGCCTCTCGGAGGCGCTGCGCCGCGCCCATGGAAAGGGGCTGTATCCCTATTCCACCAAGATGAAGCGCAAGGCCTACGAGAAGCAGAAGGCGGCCTTGCAGGTGGAGCTTCTGAAGCTGCAAAGCTGGGTGCAGGAAACCGGCCAGAAGGTGGTGCTGCTGTTCGAGGGGCGCGACGCCGCCGGCAAGGGTGGCACCATCAAGCGCTTCATGGAACACCTCAACCCGCGCGGGGCGCGGGTGGTGGCGCTGCCCAAGCCCACCGAGCGCGAGCGCACCCAGTGGTATTTCCAGCGCTACATACAGCACCTGCCGTCGGCCGGCGAGATCGTCATGTTCGACCGCTCGTGGTACAACCGCGCCGGGGTGGAGCGGGTGATGGGCTTTTGCTCCCCCTATGAATACCTGGAATTCATGCGCCAGTGCCCGGACCTGGAGCGCATGCTGGTGCGCTCCGGCATATGGCTGTTCAAGTACTGGTTCTCGGTGACGCGCGAGGAACAGTTGCGGCGCTTCGCGGCGCGCCTGAGCGACCCCCTCAAGCAATGGAAGCTGTCGCCGGTTGATCGCCAGTCGCTCAACAAGTGGGACGAATATACCGAGGCCAAGGAAGCGATGTTCTTCTACACCGACACGGCCGACGCGCCGTGGACGGTCATCCGCTCCAACGACAAGAAGCGGGCGCGCATCAACGCCATGCAGCATTTCCTCTCCACCATGCCCTATCCGGACAAGGACGAAAGGGTGGTGCATGGGCCCGATCCGCGGATCGTCAGCTCCTCGTCGCAGGTCATAGGCCACACCCAGCACCTGCTGGGCGTCTCCCTGCACCCGGCCCTGCGCCGCGCCGGGGCTGATTAGGGGGGATGCCTTCCTTCGCCATTCCCGCGAAAGTGGGAATGACCAGGGGGGGATCCCCACGATCAGGAATTTTCCTGGACCCGGTAAGGGCCTGTGGCATGGGCGGCCGTGACCTTGCCGGGCGGGGTGGGAAAGCCCTTCAATTTGGCGGGCGGGGCCGTTATGGTGCGGAACATGACGGGAACGATTCGCATATTGGGCATCGATCCGGGGTTGAGGAACACCGGCTGGGGGGTCATCGGCTGCGAGGGGCCGCGGTTGTCGTTCCTTGCCTGCGGCGTCATCCGCGCCGACGGCGCGCTGCCGCTGGCGGAGCGGCTGGCCCATATCCACGAGCGCCTGGGCGAGGTCATCGCCGAGCACGCGCCGCACGAGGCGGCGGTGGAGGAGACATTCGTCAACAAGGACGCGCGCGCCACCTTGAAGCTCGGGCAGGCGCGCGGGGTGGCCATGCTGGCCCCGGCGCTGGCCGGGCTGGAGGTGGCGGAATACGCCCCCAACAAGGTGAAGAAATCGGTGGTCGGCAGCGGCCATGCCGACAAGCGGCAGATATCCATGATGGTGTCAATGCTGCTGCCCAAGGCGCGCGTCGACAGCCCCGACGCCGCCGACGCGCTGGCCATCGCCATATGCCACGCCCACCACAGGGGAGCAGCCATGCGGCTGGCGGCGCAATAATGATAGCCAAGCTGAAGGGGATAATAGACGCCAAGGGCGAGGACTGGCTGGTCATAGACGTTTCCGGCGTCGGCTACCTGGTGGAAGCCTCCTCGCGCACGCTGGCGGCGCTGCCGGGCGAGGGCGAGGCGGCGGAGGTTTTCACCATGATGCTGGTGAGCGAGAATTCCATCCGCCTGCTGGGTTTCGCCACCAGCGGCGAGCGCCAGTGGTATGGGCTGCTGGCGGAGGTGCAGGGGGTGGGCCCCAAGGTGGCGCTGGCGCTGTTGTCGGCGCTTTCGCCGGCGGAGCTGACCTCGGCGGTGGCGATGAGCGACGCGGCCATGCTGACGCGCGCGCAAGGGGTGGGCCCCAAGCTGGCGAAGCGCATATGCCTGGAGCTGAAGGACAAGGCCCCGGCGATGAGCGGCGCGGCGGGCGGCGGGGCGGCGCTGGCGCGGGTATCGGGGGCGCTGGAGGCGGATGCCCCCTCGCAGGCCGCCGATGCGGTGTCGGCGCTCGTCAACCTCGGCTACGGGCAGGCGCAGGCCGGGGCGGCGGTGGCCACGGTGCTGGCCGAAGCCGGCGAGAATGCCGACACGGCGCAACTTATCCGCCTGGCGCTGAAGGCGCTGGCGCAATGAGGCCCGCGGAGCAATGAACGATCGCATGATTTCCGCCGACAAGCGCCCGGAAGACGAGCTGGAGGCGCATTTCAGGCCGCAGGCGCTGGACGATTTCATCGGCCAGCCACGGGCCAAGGCCAACCTGTCGGTGTTCATAGAGGCGGCGCGGGGGCGCGGCGAGGCGCTGGATCACGTGCTGTTCGCCGGGCCGCCGGGTCTGGGCAAGACGACGCTGGCCCAGATCGTGGCGCGCGAGCTGGGGGTCAATTTCCGCGCCACGTCGGGGCCGGTCATCGCCAAGGCCGGTGACCTGGCCGCGCTGCTGACCAACCTGGAAGAGCGCGACGTGCTGTTCATCGACGAGATCCACCGCCTCAACCCGGCGGTCGAGGAGGTGCTCTACCCGGCCATGGAGGACTTCCAGCTCGACCTGATAATCGGCGAGGGCCCGGCGGCGCGCTCGGTGCGCATCGAGCTGGCGAAATTCACCCTCATCGGGGCGACCACCCGCACCGGCCTGCTGACCACGCCGCTGCGCGACCGTTTCGGCATTCCGGTGCGGCTGGAATTCTACGGCGAGGACGAGCTGAAGCAAATCGTCGAGCGCGGGGCGCGGGTGCTGGGCATGGCGATCAGCGACGACGGGGCGCGCGAGATAGCCCGCCGCTCGCGCGGCACGCCGCGCATAGCCGGGCGGCTGTTGCGGCGGGTGCGCGACTTCGCCTCCGTGGCCGGGGCCGGGTTGGTGGACGCCGCGGTGGCCGACAAGGCACTGAAGGCCATGGAGGTGGACGGGCGCGGGCTGGACATGCTGGACAGGCGCTATCTCTCCTGCATCGCCGAGAACTTCGGCGGCGGGCCGGTGGGGGTGGAGACCATAGCGGCGGCGCTGTCGGAAGCGCGCGACGCCATCGAGGAGGTCATCGAGCCGTTTCTCATCCAGCAGGGGCTGGTGGCGCGCACGCCGCGCGGGCGGGTGCTGACCCCCCATGCGTTCCGCCACTTGGGGATGTCCGTGCCGTCGCCGCTGGCCGGGCAGCCCAACCTGTTCGGCGAGGATGAATGACGCCATGGGCAATGACGCCATGAACGAAGAGCGGGAACACCTGGCCGGGCGCATCGAGGGGGGCGGGCACCTGTTGCCGGTGCGCGTCTATTACGAGGATACCGATTTTTCCGGCTTCGTATACCACGCCAACTACCTGAAGTTCTGCGAGCGCGGGCGCAGCGACTTCCTGCGCTTGGCGGGCATTCACCACCGCGAGCTGCACTGGGGCGACAGCGGCGGGCGCATGGGATTCGTGGTGCGGCGCATGGTGTGCGATTTCCTCAAGCCCGCGACCATAGACGACGTGCTGGAGGTGCGCACGCGCATCCGCAAGCTGGGCGGGGCGCGCATGGTGCTGGCGCAGGAAGTGGAGCGCGGGGGAGACGTGCTTTTCAGCGCCGAGGTAATCGTCGCGCTGGTGGACGCCGATGGCCGCCC